>JBDKJB010000156.1:0-5119 GCA_039796835.1 Pseudomonadota bacterium
TGCGACCAATCTGCGCCACACCCGGTGCAGGCTGCAGCAGGCGGGCGGTGGCCACAGCCTGACCCAGCCGGTTGGTCACCAGCGCATGGACGGCCGTGGCGTCTGCGTCGTCCCACTCCAGCTCTTGGGGGATGCGCTGCTCTTGCAGGAACACCTGGCCGCGGATGTCGCGGGCACCCTCGCTCAGGTCGGCCCAGGCTCCCACCCGAAGCTCGGTGACGGGCTCGCCCGCCTCAAAAGTTTCGAACAGCTCGCGCAGCACCTGTGGCACGGGTTTCGACGTCTGCGTGGCCGGGTCGGCAAAGACATAGATCAACTCCCCGCTGATGAGCAATTCGCCCCCACGTTCAATGCTGCAGGCAAACTGCACGCTGGAGTTGCCCACGCGGGCACAGCGCACGCCGATGTCGAGCAACTCGTCGTAGCGGGCCGAGGCGTGGTACTCCACCGTGGCCTTTTTCACGTACAAATCACCCTGCAGCAGGTGCATGCCTGCTTCGTAAGGCAGGCGCAGCGCCCGCCAGTAATCGGCCACGGCGGTGTCGAAATACATCAGGTAGTGACCGTTGAAGACGATTTTCTGCATGTCCACCTCCACCCAACGCACCCTCAGTCGGTGTTTGAAGCGGGGCGGAGCTGACACGACGGCGGGGGTGGAACTCATGGTGGCGGGCCTGGGTCAAAGACTGGGAGAAACACAATCGTCATGGTGAACGACACAGACAAAAGCATACCTGCAAGTGCCACTGCCAGGCGCGTGTGGCTGTCGCGCTCGGACGCGTTCATCCTCGGGATCGCCGCGCTGCTGGCCGGCCTGATGTCCTGGCATCTGTTGCGTGCGGCAGGAGCCGACCTGCGCGACCAGGCCTTGCGGGTGCCACCCCCATCGGCGGCACTGGCCGCACAGATGGCCGCCACCACGGCGTCCATATCGGTCGACGGGTTGCAGACCCTCACCCTGGCCGGTGGTTGTTTTTGGGGCGTGCAGGCCGTGTTCCAGCACACCCGGGGCGTGACCAATGCCGTGTCGGGCTACGCCGGCGGAGACGCCGCCACCGCCCAGTACAGCCTGGTCGCAGGCGGCCAGACCGCCCACGCAGAGGCCGTGCAGATTACCTATGATCCGAGGGAGGTGAGCCTGGGCACCCTGCTGCAGGTGTTCTTTGCCATCGCCCATGACCCGACGCAGCTCAATCGGCAGGGCCCGGACGAGGGGCCGCAGTACCGGTCGGCCATCTTTGTGCGGGGCGAGGCGCAACGGCGGCAAGTAGCCGCCTACGTGGCTGAACTGACGGTAGCCCGGGTCTTCACTCAGCCCATCGTGACTGAAGTGCAAGCCCTGAGCGGTTTTTACCCCGCTGAGCCCCTGCACCAGAACTACGCCACCCGACACCCGGATTCAGACTACATCCGCCAGTTTGACGCCCCCAAACTCGCCGCTTTCAAAACCGCCCTGCCTGCAGTGTTCCGCAGGGAGCCGAAGCTCGTGCCCGGCTAGGCGGGCTCACCCGCGTCACGCATTGGGGCCAAGGAATTGCAGACACTCAAGGCGTGTCCGGGTTCAGCACGCGAAACGCCGCACGCGGCCGGGTTTTGCGCACCGTGGTTGCGTTGATGCGGTCGTTGCCCCTCCAGCGCTGCTCGGCTTGAGTCTGGGTATTGCGATTGACCTGCATGTGCCGGGCAATGGTGCGGCTGCGCGCCACGTCGGTGGGTACATCGACGTACCAGGCTTCGTCGAACAGCTTGCGGCAGGCCCAGCCGTCGCCGTTGTGCAGCAGGTAAAGCCCTTCCACGAGCACCACGCGCACACTGGGCGGCAGCTGCACCGTGGCCGGTTGCGGATCGCCTCGGCCATGGTCAAAAGCCGGCCAGCTGAGTTCACGGGCATGGCCTTTGAGCAGTTGCAGGGCAGCTGCCAGCGACTTTGCGTCAAAGGTCCAGGGTGCACCCCGGCGCGTCAGGGCCAGCGACGGGTTCGGCATCTTCTGTAGCGCGGCTTTCGGCCAGTGGAAGCCGTCCATGCCCAGCACCACCATGGCCGGTTGATCTTCCGGACAAGCCAGGCGGCGGTTGACCTCGGCGCACCACAGCCGCGCCAGGGTGGACTTGCCAGAGCCTGGCATGCCGATCAGAGCCAGGAGCGGGACAGCGTCCGGCGTGGCCTGGGCCAGCGCCACCAGGCGTCCCACCGGATCGGCCAGCAGCGGCAGCTCGACCTCGGCTTTGGGGGCGGGCCGGGCACCCACGTGGGTCTGCTGGCGTTGCGCGGCCAGTTCCACCTGGTGCTGGCGTTCCATCAAGTGCTGCTTGCGCTCGGCACTGTTGCGTTGGGCGCAGTGCGGGCAGCTCACGCCTGGCACAAACTGGGGGGAGCTGCGTTCCCCGGGCCCCAAGGGGTGGCGGCATGAGCGGCACAGACTGTGTTCGCCTACCACCAGCCCATGGCCGACCGAGACGCGCTCGTCAAACACAAAGCACCCGCCATGCCAGAGACTGCGTTCGGCAGGCACTTCTTCGAGGTATTTCAGGATGCCGCCCTGCAGGTGGTACACCTCGTCATAACCTTGCATCTTCAGGTAAGCCGTGGACTTTTCGCAGCGGATGCCGCCCGTGCAGAACATGGCCACCTTTTTGCGCTGACCGTCGGGGGTGGTCAACGCACCCTGGCGCTCCTGCTCGGCCAGCCAGTCCGGTAGGTCGGCAAAGGTTTTGATCTGGGGGTTCACTGCGCCTGCAAAGCTGCCGATGTCGACTTCATAGTCGTTGCGCGTGTCCACCAGCAGCACATCGGGCTGGCTGATGAGCGCATTCCATTCCGCTGGCTTCACATAGGTGCCGACGACCCGGACCGGGTTCACACCGGGTACACCCAGTGTGACGATTTCTTTTTTGACGCGCACTTTCATGCGCAGAAACGGTGCCCGGTCAGACCAGGACTCCTTGTGGTCCAGGTGAGCCAGGCGCGGATCCGTCCGCAGATGGGCCAGCACGGCGCGCACGCCCTGCGGCGGACCGGCAATCGTGCCGTTGATGCCCTCAGGCGCCAGCAGCAGGGTGCCTTTGACTCCCTGCGCCTCGCAAACAGACTGCAACGGACCACGCAAGGCCGCGCAATCCGGCAGTTCGACAAATTGATAGAGGGCCGCCGCTAGGAAGGCGCCAGGATGGGGAGCGGTCACAGGTCGTGCACCTGCCCCAGATCAGGCTGGTCCAGCCACGCCGCGAATTCGTCGGCCAACTTCTGGCTGGCAGACACAGCGGCATTCCAGGCCTGCATGCGCCCGGCCAGGTCAGAGCCATAGTGAACAAAGTCCTGACGATCGGGCAGTTTGCCATTCGGCAGGGTTCGGACCCAGGCCGGGTTGGGCGCCAGCAGGAGCATGCTGTCCAGCTTCGAGGTGGCCCGGTGCCGCCAGGTCAGGCGCTTGTCGAGCCAGCCCGGAACCACCGCTCTCTGGAAATGCGGATACAGCACGATCGGTGCTGAAGATGCAGGGCGGTAGTCTAGGTGCAGGTGGTAGTCGGTGATGCCGCCATCCCAGTAGGCGCCCCGTGGAGCCTGAGGGATGTCGTGCACTGCCTTCAACACGAATGGGATGGAGCAGCTGGCCTGCACGGCCTGCATGAAGTTCAACTCCACCAAATTCACCTGCCGCGTGCGGTAGTCCCGCACGCCAAACGGCAGACCGGCCAGATGGCTCGAAAACACCACCCGCTCCAGCCACCGGCCCATGGCGGGCCGAGCCGCCACATTGCTGAGAAACGCCCCGGCATAGCCTGCGGGCGTACGCCAGGGGCCTTCCCGCGCCAGGATGTGCCGACCACGCGCTGTCACCACATGCAGCCGGTAGCGTTTGTGCAGCAGCACTTCGGGCACCCTTCCGCCGTAAAAATTGGCCAGGTTGTGCCCGAATTCATGGCTCACCTGTTCGGCGCTGGGGCGCGTTTGACCGGGGGCCAGTTCGTAGTGCTGGGCAATGTAATCGCGCTCGAGTTGCCGGAAGGCCGTCACCGGGTCCTGCAGGCAGGCGGTGGCCATGCGCCAGGCACCAATGGACGCCCCCACCAGGTGGATATCTTGTGTGCTTTGCGGCAGCCAGTGACCAAACAGGAAGCGGTCCAGCGGCCCGAGGATCAGGCCTTTGGGGCCCCCGGCTGCACCGGGCACGATGCCAATGTGCTGCGGCCGCAGGCCGTGTCGGCGGATATGTTCGCGTGCCAGCGGACCAGCATGGATGCGCAATGCGTGCATGGCGGAACGCCTCAGAGCTGCTGACGCTGGGTCTGGTACCAGTCGATCGGGTCCTGCTGCAACACGGTGTCGATGTCCAGTTTCAGGATGTCGCCCACAGACCCGGGGAAAGAGACGGCCAGGCCCCGCTGGTCGAGGCCCGCTTCCTTGGCCCGGGCCCGCCAGGTGGCGAGGTGAAGGATGCCCGCCAGAGGCTCATAACTGTCGCTTTCAAAGGGGCAGCATTGCTCCTGCAGGGCTTCGATCGTGGTGCGGGGCAGGTGGTACCGCTCAGCCAGACCCGCGGTGACCTGAGCGTAGTTGTAACCCAGCGCGCGTGTCTCGGCGTCCGGGCGCCGCAGGGCCAATGGGCCATGTGTCTTGCTGATGTCTGCCATCTGACCCGGCAGGGCCTGCATCAGCACCAGCTCTCCGAGGGAATGGATCAGCCCCGCTGTGAACGCCTCTTGCTGATTGGTACGCAGCACGCCCGCAAGGGACCGCGACACCTTGCCCACGTTGAGGCAGTAACTCCAATACTGCGGCAGCAAAAACCCGCCGGGCGCCCTGAATGCCGCGTTTTCGCGGGCTTGCGTCACCGCTGACCTCAAGTGCCCGATGCCCAGTAAGGCCAAGGACTCTGAAGCACTGTGGATGCGGCCCTGCATCTCGAAATAAGGGGAGTTCGCTACCTGAAGCAATTGGAACGTCAACCCTGGGTCGCTGCTCACCAACTGGGTCACACGCATCAGGTCGGGCTGCGGCTGCTCCAGCTGGAACAGCAACAGCGCCACCACGCGTGGCACATGGGGCAGAGAAAGTGGGGATTCCAACAGCTGATTCAGATCCATGGGGAAGGCTTCAGGGCGGTTTGAGCGGCAGGCT
>JBDKJB010000157.1:0-5107 GCA_039796835.1 Pseudomonadota bacterium
TCCGCCGTCGGCCAGCGACAGGACGGTGGCGGGCGACTGCATCTGCCGCACCAGGTGGTCCAGGTTGCCATTGCTGTAGTTGAAGATGGGAAAGTACAGCAGGGCTTCACCTGCCCGCCCGTCTGCACCTGCACCCATCATCAAGTCGTAGGCCAGTTCGGCAGGCGGGCAGCCGCGCGCCTGCGCCACCGCGGCGATGCTGGTGGCAGGGTCAGGTTCATAGTTGGGCGGGTCCCCGAGCAAATACAGCTTGTGGAAGCTGCGTGTGACGAAGTTGCCCTGAGGCCCCAGGTCTCGGGGTACTTCGGACAGCAATTGCGCCTTGAAAGCCGGATCCTGCAACTTTAGAAGTTTCTGCTCCATCGGCAGCGCCGCGATCTGGGCAAACGAGGGATATCCAACAAAGGGATGGATGGTGCTCTGCCAGCTGTACAACATGCCGGCTGGCCGGCCGGCCATGCCACCATAGATGCGCAAGCCTTCGTCGCGGGCGGCCTCAATCATGTGCAGGATGTCCTGCCACTGGTTGGGGGCCGCGTCACCCTGCTGGAAGTTGAACTGCACCGCACATCCGACCTCGCGCGCCAAGTCCTTGATCCAGGCGTATTCGCTTTGCAGCTGCTCATGGATCGTCGTCATCTGGAACAGCCCATGGCCGGCTTGCCGGATGGCGCGGCCGATGCCAAACAGCTCCTCACGCGTGGCAAAAGTGCCCGGCACCAGATCGCCCGATTTGGATTTGTGGATCATCACACGCGAGGTCGAGAACCCGAGCGCACCCGCGCGCAGGCCTTCGAGCGCGAGTGCAGCCATCTGGGCAATATCGTCTGCCGTGGCTTCTTCGTTGGCGGTGCCGCGTTCGCCCATCACATAGGCGCGCAAGGGGCCGTGCGGCACCTGCAGGCCGACATCCATGGCGTATTGGCGCCGCGCAATGGCATCCAGATACTCCGGGAAACTCTCCCACTCCCATTGGATGCCTTCGGACAGCGCAGCGCCGGGAATGTCTTCCACTCCCTCCATCAGATCGATCAGCCAGGCGTGTTTGTCCGGTTTGGCAGGCGCAAACCCGACCCCGCAATTGCCAGCCACGATGGTGGTAACCCCGTGGCTGTCGGATGGGCTGAGGTACGGGTCCCAGGTGAGCTGACCATCGTAATGGGTGTGGATGTCGACAAAGCCAGGGGTCACCAGGGCTCCGTCGGCATCGATCTCGCGACGTGCTGCACCGGCTCTGCCACCCACCTGGGACAAGCGTCCTGCATCCACAGCAATGTCCCCGGAAAAAGCGGGCGATCCTGTGCCGTCAACGATGCGGGCATGGCGAATGACAAGATCGTGCATGGTCTGCTCCTGTTCTGGGGCATTCTAGGCAGCCCGCTCCAGTTTGGCCCCAACTGGCACGGTTCTGGCAATACGTCGTGCATCATGCCCATTCACTCTGCCCGAACCTCTCCCGCCGTGTCCCAAGCCGGTGCATTGCGCACCTTTCTGAAGGCCGGTCATGCCCCGACTTTGGGCGCTGCCTTTTTCTACTTCATGTTCTCCTGCGCCATCTGGGTGATGAACGGCACCATGGCGCCCTTCATTTCAGAAACCTACCAGCTTTCACCCGCACAAAAGGGCCTGATGCTGTCGATTCCGATCTTTGCTGGAGCGCTGATGCGCTTTCCACTGGGCATTCTGGCGCAGTACATCGGCCGCAAGAACGCCACACTGGTCGAAATGGGAGGCATTGCCATCGCCCTGCTGTTCGGCTATTTCTTCGTCAATTCGTTCAACGATCTGCTCGCCATGGGTGTGTTGCTGGGCATTGCCGGAGCCAGCTTCGGGGTCGCGCTGTCGCTTGGCTCGGGGTCTTTCCCCCCACGCTACAAGGGTCTGGCCATGGGCTTGGTCGGCGCCGGCAATGTGGGCACGGCTGTGTCCGCCCTGCTGGCTCCTCCGTTGGCCCAGGCTTTCGGGTGGCAGACGGTATATGGCATCGCGGCGGTGGCCGTGCTGGTGCCCATTGGCGTGATGGTGTTCTGTGCCCAGGAACCCCCGGACCTGGACAAGCACGCCAGCTTCAAGGAGCATATCGCCTGCCTGTTTGAAAAGGACGGTTGGGCCTTCAGCCTGATCTATGCAGTCACCTTCGGTGGTTTCATCGGGCTTGTCACCTTCTTGCCGAGCTACTTTTACGACCAATTCGGCGTCAGCAAGGTTCAGGCCGGGCAATTGACCATGCTGGCTGCCTTCATGGGCGCGGCGGTGCGGGTGTTTGGCGGCTGGATCTCGGACCATTGGGGTGGCGTGAACACCTTAACCACGGTGCTCATGGTCGTCACCGTCTCTCTGGTGCTGTGCGGCCTGGCCGAAAAATCCTTGCCGGCCACGATGCTTCTTTTTCTGGTCTGCTTTGCCGCACTGGGCGCTGGCAATGGAGCCCTGTTCCAGCTGGTGCCGCTGCGCTGGCCGCTGACCACCGCGGTGGCGGGATCGATGATTGGCGAGATCGGTGCGCTGGGGGGAGGCCTGATTCCCAACGCCATGGGCCTGTCGAAACAGCTCACCGGCAGTTACCTGTCGGGATTCATTGCCTTTGCGGCCTGTTCGGCCGCCATGCTGGTGCTGCTACGCACCATGCAGATCCGCTGGACCCGGACCTGGGCCGAAAAAGGCGGCAGAGCGCGCAGCGTTTGACGTCACTCACTTGGGCAGGAACAGCAGCCAGTAGACCAGCATCAGATTGAAGATGACCGACAGTGCCAGCGCCAGCTTCCAGACCGCCGAAGGGTCCCGTTGAATCAGGCTGGAAGGCAGCGGCGCGCTGATCGGTCGGCTGGCACCGCGCTCCAGAGCGAGTAGCATTTCCTCGGCCGTCTCAAAACGCTGGCGACGATCGCGGGCCACAGCCTTGAGGGCAATGTGATCCAGCCAGATGGGCACTTGCGGATTGGTTCGACTCGGGGCCGGCGGGTCGCGAAAGAAGCGCCCGGTCTGATGCGGCAGCACCTCGCCATACGGGAGCCGACCTGTCAACAGCTGATACAGCGTCACCCCCAGCGCATACAGATCGCTTTGCGCCGTCGGCAACTCATCGTTGGCCACCCCACCCGCCGCTGAATAACCCCATTGCTCGGGGTTCACGTAGCTGGGCGTGCCCGCATGCAGCCGTCGCATCGCCTCGGGTTCCTTGCCGGACAGCGCGACCCCCAGGTCCAGCAGGCGCAAGGAGCCGTCATGGCCCAAGTGCAGATTGGCCGGTTTGACGTCGCGGTGCACGACGCCCTGCCGGTGCAAATACCCCAGCACCTTCAAGGCCTGCTGCATGGCGTCAATCACTTGCGTGGGACTGCTTCGAACGCCGCGGTCGAGCCCCTGCTGCAGGGTCTCACCCTCATGCCAGTCATACAACAGGTAGAGGGCACTGCGCTGCGCGCTGCTTGGGGGGTGGTCATGCACCGCCACCAGATGCTGGCCTGCGCGCCCGGTCTGCACATGGCGGGCCAGCCACCCCTCATGCACCAGCATGGCTCGCTCCTGTGCATCGTGGGCACGGGCCGGGTGCAGGGTCTTGAGCGCGTACGCGTGCAACCCCTCAGAGTCTGTCACTTGATAGACGATGTTGATGCCACTGTCGGCGACGATACGGATCACGCGCAGGCCATCCAGGATGTCGCCCACCTTCAGCTTGGACGGCACGGGCAGGGTTTGAGAACGGTCCGCCACGTCCTGCAGGTTCATATCCTGCAGGGCGACCACACGCGCCACCATAGCCGTGAGGTTGTCGGTTGCGCCCTGGATCAGGGCGGCATCCACCAGGCGCTGACAGGTGTCCTGCACAGCCTCCAGCCCCAGCAGGTCTTGCAGTTGCTGCGCCGACAAGGTCCCATGCACACCATCACTGGCCAGGACAAACACGTCGCCCACCTGAAGCTCCCCCTGGCTGTAGTCCACCACCACATGGTCCTCAGCACCGATGCTGCGCAACAGCTGGTGCGAAAAATCCGGGTGTCTGACCACATGGTCGTGCGAAAGCTGGGTGATGACGCCATCACGGAACAGATAGGCGCGGGTATCACCCACATGTGCCAGCGTCCAGGTGTGGCCCTGCAGCACCAGCGCAGTCAGGGTGGTCAGTCCCAGGGCCGGGCTGCGCCGCTGATTGATGCCACACAGCCAGGTGTTCTGCGCACTGATGACGCGGTCCAAAGCCACCGTGGTGTCCCAGGTGGGTGGTGTGCCGTAGTAGTCCCGCACCAGGCTGGTGACAGTGGTTTGTGCGGCCTCCTTGCCCATGCCTCCGGTGCTCACGCCGTCGGCAATCGCCAGGATGCTGCCCAGAGAGTCCTGCCCCCTCTCAGGGAGCATGGCCGCACAGAAATCCTCATTGACCGGTTTGCGCCCCGCCAACGAAGCAAATCCGATGTCGATTTCAAATGCCATGCACCAGCATACGCAATTGCTGTGCCCGCAAGATTCCCTCAAATCGGTGCCCGAGCCCCAATTTGGTGCGATGCAGCATCAATTGCAGGCTCAAGGCAGGAACGGGTATGGCACGCACCTTGCACAGCCATGGCAACTAGGCATCGGAGCGCGGAATGACGAGCAAACAGAAGTTGGTGATGGTGGGCAATGGCATGGCGGGCGTTCGCACGCTGGAGGAACTGCTGAAGGTAGCGCCGGATTTGTACGACATCACGGTCTTTGGCGCCGAGCCACACCCCAACTACAACCGCATCCTGCTCTCGCCGGTGCTGGCCGGCGAGCAGACGCTGGACGAGATCGTGCTCAATCCCTGGGACTGGTACACAGACAACCACATCACCCTGCACGCCGGCAGGAAGGTGGTGTCTGTGGACCGCGTCAAGCGCATCGTCAAGGCCGACGATGGCACTGAAGAAAGCTACGACCGCCTGCTGCTGTGCACCGGCTCCAACCCCTTCATCCTGCCGGTGCCGGGCAAGGACCTCGAGGGTGTGATCGCCTACCGCGACATCGCCGACACCGAGGCCATGATCGCCGCGGCCAGCCAATACAAAAACGCCGTGGTCATCGGCGGCGGCCTGCTGGGCCTGGAGGCCGCCAACGGCCTGATGCGCCGGGGCATGAACGTCACTGT
>JBDKJB010000158.1:0-5104 GCA_039796835.1 Pseudomonadota bacterium
AGCAAGGCCCCCAGCTTCAGTCCGGCCTGGCAACCTGGGTTTGCTGCGCTGGGACCGGCTTTTTTCAGCCGACTGTCACCTCAAGCCTTGCCGGCCCCGTACTGGGTCGGGCGCAGCATGGCGTTGGCACATGAGCTGGGCTTGCCCGATGGCTGGCTGCACACTGATGACGCCTTGCAGGCCCTGTCGGGCAATGCCCTGCTGACAGGGTCCGAGCCCCTGGCCAGCGTGTACAGCGGGCACCAGTTCGGTGTCTGGGCCGGGCAGCTTGGGGACGGGCGCGCGATGCTGCTGGGTGAAATGCCGGCTGCCGACGGTACGGCCCGGGAGATTCAGCTCAAGGGGGCAGGACTCACGCCCTACTCTCGCATGGGCGATGGCCGGGCGGTGCTGCGCAGCTCGATCCGGGAGTTTTTGTGTTCTGAAGCCATGCACGGTCTGGGCATCCCCACCACGCGCGCCCTGTGCGTCACCGGCTCGGACGCCCCGGTGCGCCGCGAGACGGTCGAAACGGCCGCTGTGGTTGCCCGCGTGGCGCCGAGCTTCATCCGCTTCGGGCATTTCGAGCATTTCAGTCACCACGGCCTTCTGGATGAACTCGACAGCCTGGCCGACTTCGTCATCGACCGCTTCTATCCCGAATGCCGTGCAGCCGCGGCAGGCTCAGACCGCCTGGGGGGCCACCCGGTGGCGCATTTCCTCGAGGCCGTGAGCGAGCGCACGGCCCGCATGGTTGCGCAGTGGCAAGGGGTGGGCTTTTGCCATGGGGTGATGAACACCGACAACATGAGCATCCTGGGCTTGACGATCGACTACGGTCCCTTCCAGTTCATGGACGGCTACAACCCGGCCCACATCTGCAACCACAGCGACTCGAACGGGCGCTACGCCTATGGTCGCCAGCCCAACATCGCCTACTGGAACCTGTATGCCCTGGCGCAGGCCCTGCTGCCACTGCTGGGCGAGGGCCAAGCGGCGCAGGATCTGGCCGTGGCCGCTCTGGAGTCTTACAAAACCGTGTTTCCGGCAGCGCTGGAGCGCGGCTTCTGCGCCAAGCTGGGCCTGCCCGGCAGCGACGGGACCGCCCCCCCGTCCGTCCGTCCGGTGATCGAGGGCATCCTCAAGCTGCTAGCTCACGAAGCTGTGGACTGGACGATCTTCTGGCGGCGCCTGAGCGACTGGGCGGCCGGAGCCGAACTGGCCACCGTGCGTGATCTGTTCATTGACCGGGCCGCATTCGATACCTGGATGCTATCGTATCGGGAGCTAACAAATGAATTTGAATATCGGAAAACATCCTCTTTAATGCATCAGACCAACCCCAAATACGTGCTGCGCAACCATTTGGGCGAAGCCGCCATCCGCCGGGCCCAGGCCCAAGACTTTTCTGGGGTGTCCGAACTGCTGCAGCTGCTGGAACATCCCTTTGACGAGCACCCTGGCTTGGAGCGCTTTGCCGACTTTCCGCCCGATTGGGCCAAAGGCATCGAGATCAGCTGTTCGTCATAGCGCGCCAACCGCGCTTGCCCGGATAATCCGATCCGATGACCTTGCCTTCCCGTTTCTGGTCCGAGCTGTCGACCCGGCATTTTGAGCAGTTGGCCACCAGCCCTGCCGTGGCGCAGGCCGTGGCCGTGCTGCCCGTGGCCGCCACCGAGCAGCACGGGCCCCACCTGCCCACGGGGGTGGACAGCTTCATCGTCGATGGCGTGGTGCAGGCTGCCCTGCCCCATCTGCCTGCTGCGCTGCCGGCCGTCTTTCTGCCCACGCTGCACATCGGCAAGAGCAACGAACACGAGCGGTTTGCCGGCACGCTCACACTGTCATCCAGCACCGTCATCCAAGAGTGGACCGAGATCGGCGCCGGTGTGGCCCGCGCCGGCTTCAAGAAGCTGCTGCTGCTCAATGCGCACGGCGGCCATGTGGGGGTGATGGACCTGGTGGCACGGGACCTGCGCAGCAGCCAGGGCCTGATCGTCTATTCCACGAGCTGGCAGAACCTGCCGCTGGGCGATGCGGTGACGGGCCTGTTTTCGGCGCACGAGCACCGCTTTGGCGTGCATGCCGGCGACATCGAAACTTCAATGATGCTGGCGCTCAAACCACATCTGGTGGACATGGCCCTGGCGCAGAATTTCCGCTCCAGCTCTGAAGACCGCGCCAGCCGCTACGCCATCCTGGGCAACGGCAAGAGCGCCAAGCTCGGCTGGCAGATGCAGGATGTCAACCCGCAGGGGGCGGCCGGCAACGCCGCCGCCGCCACGGCCGACAAAGGCCGGGCCCTGCTGGACGCTGCGGGCCTGCAACTGGCCAGACTGCTGCAGGAGCTGAGTGATCTGCCATTGACCACCCTGAACTGAGCCCACCATGCCACTCATCCAGAAAACCGACGCCGAATGGCAAGCCCTGCTCCGGGCCAAAGGCGCAGAGCCGCTGGCCTATGAAGTCACGCGCCACGAGGCCACCGAGCGGGCCTTCACGGGCCGTTATGCCCACCACAAGGCACCAGGTACCTACGCCTGCATCTGCTGCGGCAAACCCCTGTTTGACGCCGCTGCCAAATACGACAGCGGCACCGGCTGGCCCAGCTATTTCCAGCCCCTGAACGACCAGGCGGTCGCCACCAAGGAAGACGGCATGCTGTGGATGAAGCGCACCGAGGTGCATTGCGCCGACTGTAATGCGCACCTGGGCCATGTGTTCCCCGACGGCCCCGCACCCACCGGCCTGCGCTACTGCATGAATTCTGCGTCTCTCTCGTTTGAGCCTGAACAGCAATAAAACACAGAGTTTCTTCAGACCTGCCTGTTTTTGCCACAAATCTTGAAATGTCGATTTTTTTTACAATTTAAAAATGGCTGGCCTCAACTCGTTGATTTTGAATGAAATTTTTTTTTGGCCCGTATTTTGCTTTAGTTTTAACACCTCAACTTCGCTCCGCAGCAAAGGAATTCCAATGATCGCTCTGCGCAACCTCTTCACTGCCCTGGCGGTGATGGTGTCGTTCTTCGGTTCAGTCCCCGCGTCCGCCACGGTGGTCGAGTACATCTCGCCCACACAGTCGTGGTCCAGCAACTGCATCAATGGTGGCAGCGGCAACTTCGTATATGAAGGGTGCATCGGGAACACCGGAACGGTCGCCACCACGGTCGCCACCGTCGCCGGGCTGAACACCCACATTTCTTTTGACGTTTTCGATTGCTGCGGTGGTGGCTACGAATACGTTCAGTGGAACAGCAATACGCTCAGCTTTGTGACCGATGGTCATTGGGACTTCGATGTGATCGCCTTGGGCAACGACGTCTTGTCCTTCCTGGGCCGCAATGATCCCTCATTTACCAACATGATGAACATCAGCGTCACGCAGGACGTTCCTGAGCCTGGTTCACTGGCACTGGTTGCACTGGCTTTGGCCGGCCTCAGCCTGCGGTCGCGCCGCAAGGCCTGACACCTGCGTCCGCGCCCCCGCGCGGTCGTGCCTCTTCTCTCTTGGAAAAGGCAGCGGTTGTTGAACCGCTGCCTTTTCTTTTTTTGGTGGACGCCATTCCGCCCCATAATTCCGGGGTAACCCATCGTCATGAAAATCCTGATCGATTTCTTCCCCATCCTGCTGTTTTTCGGGGCCTACAAGATGGCCGACATCTATGTGGCCACCATGGTGCTGATGGGCGCCACGGTGGTGCAGATGGGGCTCATCTGGCTGACCGAGAAGCGCTTTCAGACCCTGCACAAGATCACCTTCGTGATGATCATGGGTTTTGGCGCACTCACGCTGGCCTTGCACGACGAGCGTTTCATCAAATGGAAGCCCACGGTGCTGTACATCGGCATGGCCATTGGACTGACGGTGGCGCTGTGGGGCTTCAGGAAGAACTTCCTGAAGCTGCTGCTGGGCAGCCAGCTGACCCTGCCGGACGCGGTATGGATGAACCTCAACAAGGTCTGGATCGGTTACTGCCTGTTCATGGCCGCCACCAATGCCTATGTGGCCGCCTATTTCAGCACCGACCAGTGGGTCAATTTCAAGCTGTGGGGTTATGTGTTCCCGCTGGCTTTCATCGTCGGCCAGGGCCTCTACATCGCACCCCACCTGAAAGACCAGCCAGCCGAAACCCCCAAACCATGAGCCCGGTGGCCTTCCGCGCGGACAACACGGCGGCACAACAGATTGAAACGCATTTGAAGGCTGTGCTGGCCCCCACACGCCTGACCGTGCGGGACGACAGCGCCAGCCACGCAGGCCATGCCGGCAGCAACGGAACGGCGTATGGCACCCACTTCCATGTGGACATCGCAGGACCTGTTTTCATTGGTAAAAGCCGGGTGGCCTGCCACCGGCTTGTGTATGATTCGCTTCGACCCTTCATTGACCAGGGCGTGCACGCCATCGCCATCCAGACCGCGGTGGCCTGATTCGCCTGTTTCTTCTCTTTCTCCATCCCAGGACCATCATGACCCAGCCTTTCCGCCCCACCCTTGCCAGCGCCCTTGTGGTGGCCTTCCTGGCGTGGGCCCCGCTTGCCGCCTCGGCTCAAAACGTGGCCATCGTCAACGGCAAGGCCGTGCCCAAATCGCGTGTGGACATGCTGGCCGCCCAGATTGCCAAGACCAACAAAGACACGCCACCTGATCTGCAAGCCCGTCTGCGCGATGAAGTGATCACCCGCGAGATCTTCATGCAGGAAGCGCAAAAGCTCGGTTTGGACAGCACCGATGACTTCAAGGCGCAGATGGAACTGGGTCGCCAGGGGATGCTGATCCGCGAGCTCTTCAACGATTTTCAGAAGAAGAACCCCGTCACCGACGCCGCCGCCAAGGCTGAGTACGACAAATTTGCTGCTGCCAACGGTGGCAAGGAATACAAGGCTCGCCACATCCTGGTGGAAAAAGAAGACGAGGCCAAGGCCGTTCTGGCGTCGCTCAAGCGCGGCGGCAAATTTGAAGACATCGCCAAGAAGCAGAGCAAGGACCCGGGCTCCGGCGCCAACGGCGGCGACCTCGACTGGGCCCAGGCCGGCAACTATGTGAAAGAGTTCTCCGAAGCCATGGTGGCCCTGAAAAAGGGCGAGATGACCCAGGCCCCGGTCAAGAGCCAGTTTGGCTT
>JBDKJB010000159.1:0-5103 GCA_039796835.1 Pseudomonadota bacterium
TTCATTGGGTGATCCATAGAACTTCTTGCCCCACAGTTCGACACCGCCGAGCGAAGTCCAACCCAGCATCAGGATGCCTTTCTTGGTGAACAGATCCTGAAAGGGCTTGAGCAGGTGGTTGTCAAGCACGCAGTCGTATTCGGCTGTGTTCTTGAAGTACATCGGCATGCTGATGAGCGACAGCTCCGGCACGATCAGCGCCGCGCTGCCGGCCGAGAAGCCGCCCATGTCGATGCGGCCGCGGGCCACCTGCTGCACAGTGTCCTGTTCGCTGCCCAGCTGTGAATTGAGGAAAGGACTGACCTTGATCTCCCCCTTGCTCTCCTCATCGGCATCCTTGGCGAAGCGGTTGACCTGCATCGCCCACGGGTTGCCCTGGGGCGGCGCACCCGAGGAGTAGCGCAATTCGACCTTGGTCTGGGCCAGGGCTGAAGTGGCTGCCAGGGACATCACTGCGGAAGCGATGGCGAGCACCGAGAGCTTGAATTTCATGGGGGGAGTCTCCTTGTCGTGATTTGGATGTCGGTTTTATAGCAGTTTCGCAGGCTGGGGTGCTCATGGTTTACGCGAAAGCTGCTTCACCGGTGCGACACCGCGGCAGATCAACGCAGCGCCGCGGCCGACTTCAGGCTTCTGGCGCACTCACCCACCAGCTGTGGTCCGGCATAGATGAGTCCGGTGTAGATCTGCACCAGATCGGCCCCGGCCTTGATTTTGCTCAGTGCATCGGCGGCGCTCATCACGCCCCCCACGCCGATGATCGCGAAGTCCGGGCCCAAATGCTGGCGCAGGCAGCGGATGACGTGGTTGCTTCGCTCCCGAACCGGCGCACCACTGAGGCCACCCGCCTCGTCGGCATGGGGCATGCCCTGGACTGCGTCACGCGCCAGCGTGGTGTTGGTGGCGATCACGCCGTCCATGCCCTGACGCTGCAGAGTGGCTGCGATCAGTGAGATCTGCGTGTCGTCCAGGTCTGGCGCGACCTTGACAAAAATCGGTACTTGGCGGGCATGCTTCTGCCGCAGAGCCTCGCGTTCGTTTCGCACGGCGGACAGCAGGGCATCCAGTGCCTCGTCGCTCTGGAGGCTGCGCAGGTTCTTGGTGTTTGGGCTCGAGATGTTGACCGTCACGTAGTCGGCATGGGGGTACACGCCGCGCAGACATCTGAGGTAGTCGTCTGCTGCGCTTTCAATCGGCGTGGCAGCGTTCTTGCCGATGTTCAGTCCCAGGATGACCCGCTGTTTGCTCTGGTTTGAACGGCGGACCTTGGAACGTTGAACGTTGCGCAGAAAGGCATCCAGTCCGTCGTTGTTGAAGCCCAGGCGGTTGATGAGTGCCCGGGCCTGCGGCAGGCGGAACATGCGGGGTTTGGGGTTGCCGGGCTGTGCCAGGGGTGTGACGGTACCTACTTCGACAAATCCGAAACCCATGGCTGAAAAACCATCGATGCAACGTGCGTTCTTGTCCAGGCCAGCGGCCAGGCCGACACGGTTTGGAAACTGCAAACCTGCGATGGTGACCGGGTCATCGACCCGTCCTGCACACCAGGCCCATTCCAGGGGTGTGCCCTGTGCTGCCTGGATGCCGCCCAAGGTGAGTTCGTGCGCTGTTTCCGGATCCAGGCCGAAGAGAACCGGACGGGCCAGGGAGTAAGGAAAGAGGGGCATGGGAGAATCCAGTGTGACCAAAAAACCGATGCGGCCATTGTCGCAAATGCCATGACTCAAGACGAACTCAAAGCCCTGGTCGGGCGCGCTGCCTTGGCCTATGTGAAGCCAGGTGAACTGGTGGGCGTGGGCACCGGATCCACTGTGAATCATTTCATTGACGCGCTGGCGGGCATCAAGGACCAGGTCCGCGCCGCCGTCAGCAGCTCGGAAGCCAGCACCCTGCGCCTGCGCGCTGCAGGCATCAAAGTCCTGGACTCGAACACCGTGGAGTCGCTGGGCGTGTACATCGACGGGGCGGACGAGATCAACCACCAGGGGCACATGATCAAGGGGGGCGGGGCGGCGCTCACACGTGAGAAGATCGTCGCCAGCCTGGCCAGGCAGTTTGTCTGCATCGCCGATGAAAGCAAGCTCGTGCAGACGCTGGGCGCCTTTCCGCTGCCGGTGGAGGTGATCCCCATGGCCGCTGCGCAACTCGCTCGGCGCTTTGCCGCGATCGGTGGCCAAGCCACGCTGCGGATGAAGGACGGGCACCCCCAGGTGACGGACAACGGCCAGCACCTGCTGGATGTGAGCGGCCTGAAAATCACGGATGCGCTGGCTTTTGAGACCGAAACCAGTCAGTGGCCTGGGGTGGTGACGGTGGGGATTTTTGCCCACCAGCGTGCACAGGTATGTCTTCTGGGCACGCCAGAAGGCGTGCGCACGTTGAGTTTTTAAAACCAGCCTGGGTGGTTCAGAAACGGATGCCTGCCGGGTTGGGGGTTTCCGGCCGTGGCACCGCCACGGGAATCGGCGCAGCCGTTGCTTGTTCTGCCGCCTGTGCGGTTGCGGGCTCTTGCCGCTGTACCACCACCAGCGGTGCGGGGGGTGGGTTGCGGAAGCCCGCGGGGAGCCTGGAGCTTTGCGGGTAACCGGCAACGTCCAGGTATTGTCCCCAGTCGGCGTCTGAGAAGCCTTTGAGCTTCTGCGATCCGATGGTCAACAGGGGCAGGGCGTTTTCACCGGCCAGACGCTGGAGGGCATCTGCGTCTTCCTGTGTGGTCACGGTACGCTCGCTGAAGGGGATGCCGCGCGACTGCAGCATGCTGCGCCCCGCTGTGCAGGGTCCGCAACTGGCTGCGGTGTACAGCGTGACGGGGTACTTTGCCACCACAGAGCGCAGTTCAAATGGCAGCGCGGCGTTGCCTGAAGCGCCGTCACGGCGCGCCCCGGGGACCACCGCTGCTGATTTGGCATCCGGGGTGGCTGGTGGCTTGTCGGAAAAGGTCACTCGGCCGTCCGGACCTACGATCCTGAACACCTGTTGCGCTACAGAAATAGTAGCAGAATATCCACATGCAGCAACGGAAAAAACCGTCAAAAATTTTAAGATCTCTGGACGCATGCTGAAACCCTCCCGGCGGAAGCGGCGATCAAATGGCCATGCCCTGGTGACGCAAGAGCGCGTCAACGGTCGGTGCACGTCCGCGAAATGCCTTGAAGGACTCGAAGGCCGGACGGCTGCCGCCTGCTTCCAGGATGGCTTGCCGGTATTTTCTGCCAGTTTCAAGGCTCGGCGATCCGTCGGAACCCGCGGTCTCTTCAAACGCCGCGTACGCGTCGGCGCTGAGAACCTCGGCCCACTTGTAACTGTAGTAGCCTGCTGCGTAACCACCTGAAAAAATGTGGCCGAAGGTGTTGGGGGTTCGGCTCCAGGCGGGCGGGCAGAGCACAGCCACTTCGGCGCGCACCTGATCCAGCACCGCCAGATAGTCCCCTGAAGCGCTGGTAGCGGTGTGCAGCAGCATGTCAAACAGTGCGAATTCGACCTGACGCAGGGTCTGCAGACCGCTCTGGAAGTTCTTGGCCGCCAGCATCTTGTCGAACAGCGCCCGTGGCAGGGCCTCACCGGTCTGCACGTGGGCGCTCATGTGCTTGACCACACCCCACTCCCAGCAGAAGTTTTCCATGAACTGGCTGGGCAGCTCAACGGCATCCCACTCGACGCCGCTGATGCCGGAGACATCACGTTCGTCCACGCGGGTGAGCAGGTGGTGCAGGCCATGCCCGGTTTCGTGGAAGAGGGTGATGACATCATCATGGGTGAGCAGCGGCGGCTGCTTCACGCCGCCGGCCTCCACGCCGTCCGCAAAGTTGCACACCAGGTGCGCCACCGGGGTTTGTACCTCGCCCGTGTCCGGGCGCCGCCAGCGGGCGCGCACGTCGTCCATCCAGGCGCCGCCGCGTTTGCCGTCGCGTGCGCCGGGGTCCAGGTAAAACTGGCCCACCAGTTCGGTGCTGATGCGGCCCTGCTGGTCTGTGCGCCTGCGCTCGATGCGGTAGAAGCGCACGTCAGGGTGCCAGATGGGGGCGGTGTCCTCCAGGATCGACACCTCGAACAAGGTTTCGACAATCTTGAACAAACCGGCCAGCACCTTGGGTGCGGTGAAGTATTGCTTCACCTCCTGCTCGCTGTAGGCGTACTTGGCTTCCTTGAGCTTTTCAGCGATGAATGGCCAGTCCCAGGCCTGGGGGTCGCCCAGACCCAGATCGCGGGCGGCGAATGTGCGCATCTCGGCCACGTCCTGTTCGGCGTGGGGGCGTGCCTTGGCGGCCAGGTCGCGCAGAAAGCCGATGACCTGTTCCGGCGAGTCGGCCATCTTGGGTACGAGTGAGACCATACCAAAATTGGCGAAGCCCAATAACCGCGCTTCTTCGTGGCGCAGGGCCAACAACTCCCGGATGATGGCGGCGTTGTCAAAGGTGCGGGCAGATTCATCAGCCTGGTCGGAGGCGCGCGTCACATAGGCACGGTACAGGCGTTCACGCAGGGGGCGATGCTCGGCAAACTGCATCACCGGCAGGTAGCAGGGCATCTTGAGTGTGAGTTTGTGGCCGTCCTTCCCCTCAGCCTGGGCAGCCGAGCGCGTGGCCTGCAGCACGTCCGGCGGCAGGCCCGCCAGTTCATGGGCCGCGGCATAGTGTGCAAAGGCATCCGTGGCATCGAGCGAGTTCTCGGAAAACTTCTGAGACAGCTCCGCCTGACGCTCCTGAATGGCGGCAAAGCGCTCCTTGGCGGGGCCGGTCAGCTCGGCGCCGCCCAGCACGAAGTTGCGCACGGCATTTTTGTGGGCTTGGCGCTGTTCGGGGTTCAGCGTGGCGGGGTCAATCGCCTTGTATTTGGCATACAGGCGCTCGTCTGCACCCAGGCGCGTGAAGAACTCGGTAACCTGGGGCAGCAGCGCGTTGTAAGCGGCGCGTAGTTCAGGGGTGTCGGCGACGCTGTTGAGGTGGCCCACGGCACCCCAGGCACGGCCCAGGCGTTCGGTGGCCACATCCAGCACGGCTGAGAGATCTTTCCAGCCCGCTGGAAAGCCGGGCTGCGTGACCTGTTCCAGCGCCGACTCGCATTGCAGCAACAAGGCCCGGACGGCTTCTTCGATGTGTCCGG
>JBDKJB010000160.1:0-5064 GCA_039796835.1 Pseudomonadota bacterium
CCCGGGATGGGCGACAGTGTCACAAAGGTCTTGAGCCGGGGAAATTCTTCCTTGAGCAGACCCACGACCCGCTTGATGAGCGAATCGCCGAAGCTCACGCCGCGCAGGCCCAGCTGGGTGTTGCTGATCGAATAGAACACTGCCGTCGTGGCGCGCGCCAGGTCGGCCGCCGCCCCCGCTTCGTCCAGGAGAGGCGTGATGCTGCGGGCCACAGAATCGGTCAGCGCCACTTCAACAAAGATGAGCGGTTCCTCGGGCAGGCTGGGATGGAAGAAGCCGTAGCAGCGGCGGTCGGAGTCCAGGCGGTTCTTCAGGTCGGCCCAGCTGCGGATGTCGTGCACCGCCTCATACTGGATGAGCTTTTCGAGCAAGGACGCCGGTGAATCCCAGCTGATGCGGCGCAGCTCCAGGAAGCCGACATCGAACCAGGTGGAGAACATGTATTCCATCTCCACGTCCAGGGCCTTGAGGCGCGGGTCGGTCTTGAGCTCGGACTGGAACTGCGCCCGCATGTCGACCAGGAAGCGGATGCCCTGCGGATAGGCGCTGAAGCGTTGCAACAGACGACGCCGGGGCGACACCGTGGCCCGGCGGTATTCAACTTCTGCGGCGGCTTCGTCGGGGGTGCCCACCGCCGCGGCGTACTTGGCCTGCGCGGTCCGCACCCTGGCCGGATCGGCGACAAACTGCTCGCTCATCAGCAGCCACAGATCACGACGGCGCGCCGGAGTGGCCCCCTGGTACCAGGCCGCCAACTCCCGGGCCCGCAGCCCGCCCTCCACCTCACCCACGCGCGGGTCCACCACAGCCTGCAGCTTGTTCAGCGCCAGACGCAGCATGCGCGGCGACATGGCCTCATCACCCTGACGCAGGGTTGCAGCCAGACGCTGCCGGGTGCTGCGTGCGGGAGCCGACGCGTCGCCAGTTGCTATGGTTTTGATATCTATGTGTGCTCTTTCAATAACGGGAAATCGCTTCATTTCTTCAATAGTCCTGCCCCGCAGGCGCGACATGTTGCGGCTGAGCCACCCGGTCGTGTTCATGGCTGCACCTTGTTGCGCTGCAGGCGGGCCAGCTCGCGCAAGGCCTCGCGCTGGCGCGTCAGATGGGTGCGCATGGCTGCTTCAGCTCCCTCACTGTCGCGCGCCTTCAGGGCCGCAAACACCGCCAGGTGCTCGGCCAGACTCTGTTCCAGCCGCCCTGGCGCGTGCAATTGCTGCAAGCGGGCCAATTTGAGAATCTTGCGCAGGTTGTGGATCGTCTGCGCCAGCCAGGGGTTGTTGGCCAGGGCAATGATGGCCTCATGGATCGCCAGATTGGCAGCGTAGTACTCGTTGATGCGCCCTGCCACCGCATGATCGGCCAGGCGCTGGTGCCAGACCTCCAGCGCGTCGAGTTCGGCGCCAGTGGCCTGACGGGCGGCCTCGTAAGCGCAGCGCCCCTCCAGCAACGCAATGACCGGGAAGATGCCGTCCAAATCGGCTTCGGTCACCTGGTTGACAAAGCAGCCACGGCGCGGCTCATGTCGCACCAGTCCTTCGGCGGCCAACACCTTCAGGGCCTCACGCAGTGGCGTGCGCGAGATGGCCAGGGCTTCACACCATGCCACCTCGTCCACCAGGCTGCCAGGCGCGAGTTCGCCGGCAAAAATGCGCTCACGAAGCTGGTCGGCTGCGTTGTCGTGCAAGGACTGATTGGGATGAACGGTGCTGGACACGGGGTGATCGATTGAACTGTGTAATTTTTTGTAATTATGCAAAATTACACCATCAAAGCAATGACCATATGCAGTCATCAGATCCGTACATACCCTAAAGTTTGGAGGATTGGGTCAAAAATCCGGCATCTTCAGGCTTCGGCGCGCCCACCACCATAGCCCTGCGCCGCCCAGGATCATCGGCACACACAGCCACTGCCCCATGCTCATTCCGAGGCTCAGCAGACCCAGATGAGCATCGGGTTCGCGGAAGAATTCAGCCATGAACCGGAAGACACCGTAGCCGAACAGAAAGACGCCGCTCACCTGTCCGGTGGCACGGGACCGACGGGCATACAGCCACAGCAGGACGAAGAGCAGCACCCCCTCCAGCAGAAACTGGTACAGCTGCGACGGATGCCGGGGCAGCTCGCCTGCGCCACGGAATACCATGCCCCAGGGCAGATCGGGGGGAGCCAGGCGGCCCCACAGCTCGCCGTTGATGAAGTTACCGACCCGACCACTGGCCAACCCGGTGGGCACACAGGGTGCCACAAAGTCCATCACCTGCAACCACGGGCGCTGTCGGGAGCGCGCAAACCAGGCCATGGCCACCAGCACCCCGATCAAGCCTCCATGGAAACTCATGCCCCCCTGCCACACGGCAAACACCTCCAGCGGGTGCTGGAGGTAGTAGAGCGGTTTGTAGAACAGACAGTAGCCGGTGCGGCCACCCAGAATCACACCCAGCACCCCAAGGAACAGGATGTCTTCCACGTCCCGGCGCTGCCAGACCAAATCGCCCAGCCCGCCCTGACGCAATTGGCCAAAAGGTGGATGCGACAGGCGTCGCAGGCCCAGGAACATGAAGAGTCCAAAGGCGACCAGATAAGTCAGACCGTACCAGTGGATGGCCAGCGGCCCCAACTGCAATGCCACCGGGTTGATCTGGGGATGCAACATCATGCGCCGGATTGTGCCCGCAGGAAGGGCGGTGCCAGCACCACCTGGCTACGCCCCTGCTGCTTCGCCGCATACAGCGCTCGGTCAGCGGCTTTGAGCAGGTCTTCGGCAGATGCCGGCGTATCGGGATGCAGGGTGGCCACGCCGATGCTGACGGTGACGTGTCCGGCGGGGACCAGGTCATGCCGGATCGCGGCGCCTTCCATGCCCAAACTGATCTTGCGCGCCATGTGCATGGCGTTCTCTTCGCCGGTGGCGGGGGCAATGAACACGAATTCCTCACCTCCGTAGCGTGCCACCAGGTCACCGGTGCGCGCCACGCAGTTCGACAGCACCTGGGCCACCTGGCGCAGGCACTCGTCTCCGGCCTGGTGCCCATAGTGATCGTTGTAACGCTTGAACCAGTCCACGTCCAGCATGCCAACCGACAGAGGCTTGCCCGAGCGCATCGCTCGGGTCCATTCGCTCACCAGCACCGCGTCAAACTGCCTGCGGTTGGCCAGACCGGTGAGGCTGTCGGTCACGCTCAGGCTTTCGAGTCGCTGGTTGAGCACCTGAAGCTCTGCCGTCCGCGTCGCCACCCGGGCCTCCAGATCCTGCTCCGAGCGCTTGAGGGAGTCGACCAGCTCGGCCTGCGCGGCCAAAACCTGCGCCTGTGCCTGAGTGCGCTCCAGACGCATGCGGTTGTAGCGATCGGCCAGGGCGAACGCCAGCAGAAGCATCTCCAGGGCGGAGCCGATTTGCGTGAACTGGAGGGTGAAAAAGTTAGTCGGCAGAAAACCCAGGTTGCGCATCTGCGACAGCACGATCGCCACGAGCATGGCCGCAAACGCCACCACAAAGAACACCGCTCCAGGTTGTCTTCTCCAGGTTGCCAGCAACCCCACCCCCAACAGAAAGGCAGCACCCACGGCGTTGAGCACACCAAAGGCCGGGGCCAGCGCATGGAACCACACCGGCAGCGCAAGGAAAAAGACGACATTCAGCACCAGCAGGACCGTCATTGCTCGGTCCGTGCGTGGCAGGTTCTGCCGAGTGCCAAGTATGGAACGAGTGAAAAGCAAGAGGGCCACCGACCCCAGGGCCGCAAAAACATTCACGCCGATTTCCGTCAGCTTCGGCACGTCTGGCCAGAGGTATTGGGTCGACAAGCCGGCGAGGTTGAGCACAGCCAGTGCCACGCTCACCGCAAACCCGGTGTACACCAGAAAGCTGGTGTCGCGCAGGGCCGAAAACAGCATCAGGTTGTACAGCACGATGGTCAGCACGATGCCGATGTAAATGGCCTGAAGGAAGTAGTCTTCACGCTCATTTGCATGGAACGCAGCTGGCTCCCACAGCTTGGCTGGAACGCTGAGCGAATTGACCGTCTCGACGCGCAGATAGACGACCTGATGGTCCCGGGGAGGAATCACCAGGGGAAACACAAAAAATCTGCTCGCGTGGGGCCGCGCCGCAAACGACCGCTGATATCCCACATGATGCTGCTGGGCGACATGGGAAGAACCACCCGCTTGCATCCCAAAAGACACCGCGTGCATGTCGAGCTTGGCCAGCAAAGGGTAGGAGATCTCGAGAAAACGCTCCAACGGCAAATCGCTGTCGTTGCGCAGGGCAACCCTCAACCACACCGCTGACCTGGTGAAGGCAAAACTCAAAGCCTCGCCCGATGCATTCGAAGGCCGAAAGCGACCCGCCTGCGCCCCGGTGACATCGGCCAGGCCCAGGAGGCGCTGAGGATCCTCCAGCACATCAAAATGCGCCGTCAGGGATTTTGCCGCTGACGTCCGATCCGCGTCCAGCCAACGCAAACCGATTCCATCGCCCGCCTGGGCCAAACACAGCGAAAGCCCGCTGCACCAAAACAGCAAGATTCGGATGAGCAACCAGGAGCGAGGCATGGATGCAGCATGTTACGCCGCACAAGGCACTAAACTGTGCGCTGTTCCCGGGGCATACCCCCCTTTTTTGCTTTTCATCATGGCCACAGAACCCATCCTCAATCCCCGCAGCAAAAATATCACCGAAGGCAAGTCGCGGGCGCCCAACCGCTCGATGTTTTATGCCATGGGCTACGAAGCCTCGGACTTCAAGAAGCCCATGATTGGCGTGGCCAACGGCCACAGTACCATCACGCCCTGCAACAGCGGCCTGCAGAAACTGGCTGATGCGGCCATCGTCGGTATCGAGGAAGCCGGGGGCAATGCACAGGTGTTTGGTGTACCGACCATTTCAGACGGTATGGCCATGGGCACCGAGGGTATGAAGTACAGCCTGGTCAGCCGGGAAGTCATCAGTGATTGCATCGAAACCTGCGTGCAGGGCCAGTGGATGGACGGCGTGCTGGTGGTGGGTGGCTGCGACAAGAACATGCCCGGCGGCATGATGGGCATGCTGCGCGCCAA
>JBDKJB010000161.1:0-5039 GCA_039796835.1 Pseudomonadota bacterium
GCTTGAGGAAGGCCCAATGAAACTGCAGGAAATCGATGACGTAACCGTGTACGAGACGGTCGATCACATTCCCAACAGCGCCGCCCAAAATGCAGGCGATCGCAAAGGAAAACAGCTTCTGTCCGGGGTGTTTCTTGAGCATCCAGACAAAAAACCCTGCTGCAGCGACGCCGATGGCCGTGAAAAACCAGCGTTGCCAGCCGCTGGCTGAGGCCAAAAAGGAAAACGCTGCCCCGGCGTTGTGCACACGCACAACGTTGAGCCAGGAGGTCACAAAGCTGCTGTCGCCCAGTTTGTAGTAACCGAGGATCAACACTTTGGTGAACTGGTCGGCGATCAAAATGATGAGCGCCAGCCCCAGCCAGACCGCCAGACTGGTCTGACCAACGCCAGCCTGCCCAGCTTGTGCGCCGGGTTTGGCGGCGACGGAGAACGGCTTTTTTGCGCCTGCTTTGCTCGCCATCAGACAAAGCTCCGCACTTCACCACTGCCCATCAGGTTGCTGACGCAGCGGCTGCACAGTGTCGGGTGCTGAGTGTCGACGCCCACTTCGGGCACGTAATGCCAGCAACGCTCACATTTTGGATTTTTCGAAGGTGTTACCGACACTGAATCATCAGATCCAGATACTAAATCAATAGCGGATGTGATGAAGGCAAACTTCAGATCGGCACCCAGACTCTGCAGCAGCGTATGGTCGTCAGCATTGACGGAGAGTGCGACATGAGCTTGCAGCGACGATCCTACCTGCCCTTCGGAACGCAGCGCCTCGATATCCTTGTTGACGGCATCGCGGATCTCGCGGATGCGCCCCCACTTGGCCAGCAAGGCCGCGTCGGGCGCGGGCAGGTCGAGGTACGTGGCCAAGAAGATTGTTTCCTGAAAATCAGCCGGCACCTTGCCTTCGGCGGCCAGCACGCGCCAGGCCTCTTCGGCCGTGAACGACAGGAAGGGCGCCATCCAGCGCAGCATGGCTTGGGTGATCTGCAGCAGCGCAGTCTGCGCGCTGCGCCGGGCCAGTGATTTGGGGGCCGTGGTGTAGAGGCGGTCCTTGAGCACGTCCAGATAAAACGCGCCTAGGTCTTCGCTGCAGAAGATCTGCAGCTTGGCTACCACCGGGTGGAATTCATACACCTCGTAGTGCGCCAGCACCTCGGCCTGCACGGCGGCCAGGCGCGAAAGCGCCCAGCGGTCGACTTCGAGCATCTGGTCCGGCGGCACGCTCTCGGTGGCGGGGTTGAAGTCGCTCACGTTGGCCAGCAAAAACTTCAGCGTATTGCGGATGCGGCGATAGGTGTCCACCACGCGGGCGAGGATCTTGTCGTCGCCTGCGATGTCACCCGAGTAGTCGCTGGCGGCCACCCAAAGACGCACAATTTCTGCCCCCAACTTCTTGTTCACTTCTTGCGGGTCAATGCCGTTGCCAAGTGATTTGCTCATCTTGCGGCCTTGCGCGTCCACCGTGAAGCCGTGTGTGAGCAAACCGCGGTAGGGTGCGCGGTCGACCATGGCGCAGGCGGTGAGCAGTGAGCTGTGGAACCAGCCGCGGTGCTGGTCGTGGCCTTCGAGGTAAAGGTCGGCCTCGGGCCCGGTGTTGTGGGCGTGGGCCAGGCTGCCGTCGGCGTTGTGGCCCTTGTGGCTGCCTTTGAGCACCGTCGTGTGCGTGGTACCGGAGTCGAACCAGACCTCCAGGATGTCCGGGCTCTTGGTGTAGGCCGGCGCGTCGGCGGCGCAGCCCACCTTGGCCAGGATGTCTTCCGTGCTGGCCTTGCTCCAGGCCTCGATGCCGCCGGCCTGCACCATGGCGGCGGCGATGTCGAGGATCTCCATGGTTTTGGGATGCAGTTCGTTGGTGTCCTTGTGCAAAAAAAACGGCAGAGGCACGCCCCAGCTACGCTGGCGGCTGATGCACCAGTCCGGCCGGCCGGCGATCATGTCGTGCAGGCGGGCCTTGCCGTTGGCCGGGTAGAAGGCGGTCTGTTCGATGGCGTTGAGCGCGATCTGGCGCAGGGTCTTGGGGGCTTTGTCTTTCGTGAACACCCCTTCGCCTTCGTCCATGCGCACAAACCATTGCGGCGCGGCGCGGTAGATCACTGGTGACTTGTGCCGCCAGCAGTGCGGGTAGCTGTGTTGCAGCGGCGATGTTGCCAAGAGGCGATCGCTCTGGCCCAGCACCTCGATGATGCGGGCGCAGGCCTTCCAGATGTTCAGCCCGCCGAACAGCGGCAGCTCGGCGGCATAGCTGCCGCTGCCCTGCACGGGGTTGAGGATGTCGTCGTAGGCCAGACCATGGGCGATACAGGAATTGAAGTCGTCCACGCCATAGGCGGGCGCGGAGTGCACGATGCCGGTGCCGTCGCCGGCGGTCACGTAGTCGGCCAAGTACAGTGGCGACTTGCGGCGGTAGCCTTCGTGCACGTCATGCAGCGGGTGCCGGAAGAACAGGCCTTTCAACGCCTCGCCCTTGGCGGTGGCCACCACGGTGCCGCTGATCTTGTAGCGCTCGAGGCAGCGGGCGACCAGGTCTGCGGCCAGCAGCAGCACGCCGCGCGGGGTGTCCACCAGGGCGTAGTCCAGTTCGGGGTGGGCGTTGAGAGCCTGGTTGGCCGGGATGGTCCAAGCGGTGGTCGTCCAGATGACGGCAAAAGCCTTCTTGGCCACGCTGTCGGCCCCCGGCAAGGCAGCCAGGCCGAAGGCCAGCGCCAGCGCCGCAGGGTCGTCGGCTTCAAACGCGACGTCCACCGTGTCGCTCTTCTTGTCGGCATATTCAATTTCGAATTCGGCCAGGCTGGAGCTGCAGTCGAAGCACCAGTACACAGGCTTGAGGCCGCGATAGACGAAGCCGCGTTCCATCACGCGCTTGAAGGCACGGATCTCGTTGGCCTCGACCTCCGGATCCATGGTCTTGTAGGGGTGGTCCCAATCGCCCAGCACGCCCAGGCGCTTGAAGTCCGCCATCTGGATGGCGATCTGCTCGGTGGCGAAGGCGCGGCTCTTGGCCTGCATTTCGTCGCGCGGCAGGTTGCGGCCGTGCTTTTTCTCGATAGCGTTTTCAATGGGCAGGCCATGGCAGTCCCAGCCGGGGATGTATTGCGCATCAAAGCCGGCCAGTTGCCGCACCTTGGTGATCATGTCCTTCAGGACCTTGTTGACCGCGTGCCCCATGTGGATCTGGCCGTTGGCATAAGGGGGGCCGTCGTGCAGGATGAATTTGGGCTTGCCCAGCCGCGCGTCACGCAGTTTCTTGTAAATGCCTTTGTCTTCCCAGTCCTTGACCCAGCCCGGCTCGCGCTTGGGCAGATCCCCCCGCATGGGGAAAGGTGTGTCGGGCAGGTTCAGGGTGCTGCGATAGTCGGCTTTGTGCTGATCGGTCATGGCAAATCAAATGGGTTCAACAAGTGGAGCAGGTGGCCAAGGCCAGGGACGAGCCGTGTTGGCGCTGGCCGGGCAGTTGGGAGGGCGCGGGGCAAGGTGCGCCAGCATGCCCAGTCAAATTCGCGCTTGGGCAAACCAGGCGCGTGCGTCTGCGCAGTCTTGCGCAATGCCCTGGGTCAGGGCCTCGAGACCGTCGTATTTCAGTTCGTCGTGCAATTTATGCAGCAGTTCCACGCGGACGATTTTACCGTAGGCCCCTTCTGGCCCCAGCGGCGCAGGCCAGTCCAGGCAATGGGTTTCCAGCAGCACCCGGCCACCGTTCTGGTCCGTCGGATCCAGCGAGGGACGCACCCCCAGGTTGGCGACCCCCCGCAGAGGGGTATTCGCCAGCCCATGCACTTGCACGACAAAGATGCCGCTGGCGGCCGGCTTCCAGTGGGCAAAGCGCAGATTCAGGGTGCGAAAGCCCGCCGGTTGGGCGTTGCTGCGACCCAATTCGCGACCCAGCTTGCGCCCATGCACCACATGGCCGGAAATTCGGTAGGGGTGCCCCATCAGCCGCGTGGCATCGTCCATGCGGCCCTGGGCCAAGGCTTCCCGCACCGCGCTGCTGGAGACGCGCAGCTTGTGCACCTCGTACGAGTTCATCCGCGCCACGTCAAATCCACGCGCATCCCCCGCCGCGTCCAGCATGGCGTAGTCACCAGCACGCCGGGCACCGAAGCGGAAATCGTCTCCCACCAGCACGTATCTGGCACGCAGACCCTGTGTCAGCACGTCGGCAATGAAGGCCTCAGGCGACAACCCGGCCAAGCGCTTGTTGAAAGGCAGCACCACGACCTGGTCGACGCCGCACTCGGCGAGGTCAGTGAGCTTGTCGCGCAGCGTGCCCACGCGTGCTGGAGCCAGATGGGGCTGCTGCGTCATCTGGGCGAAATGGTCGCGTGGATGCGGTTCGAACGTCAGCACGCAACTGGGGATGCCGCGCTGGCGGGCCTCGCCGGTCAGCAATGACAACATGGCTTGATGGCCCCGATGCACGCCATCAAAGTTGCCGATCGTGAGTGCGCAGGCGGGGGCTAGGCCTGGATGGCGCAATCCGCGGAATATTTTCACATTTTGATAGCGGCTTGCGGACATCGGGTGCGCTCAAACGGCCTGAAAAGTCTCGAAAACAGGGTATATTGTCGCTGACGACGCATCGAAGTTTGTCCTGTTTGACGGAGGCAAGTTTGAAGGTCCTGAAGTTGTCTGCCCAAGGGCTGCCCCAGTCCTGGATTTCGCTTGAACAGGCGGTCATCCATTACGCTGCGGGGGAGGTGCGCTGGGAATCCGGCGGCGAAGTCACCGTGTTTCGCGGGGGCCACAACGCCGTCACCGGGCAACAGTCCGTGATCGCCGTCAACAGCATCATCGGCACCAAGGGCGTGCCCAACATCAACCCCTTTGACCTGCGGCCTGGGCTGACCAACAGCAAGCTCTTTGCCCGTGACCGCAACGTCTGCGCGTACTGCGGGCAAGATCACAGCGAAGAAGACCTGACGCGCGAGCACATCATTCCTTTTGCGCAAAATGGCCGCGACACCTGGATGAACGTCGTCACCGCCTGCCGCGCCTGCAACCACCGCAAGAGCAGTCGCACCCCCGAGCAGGCCAGGATGCCG
>JBDKJB010000162.1:0-5016 GCA_039796835.1 Pseudomonadota bacterium
TGCGCCTCATCGTTCACCTGGTGCGCCGCGAGACCCTGGAGCGCGAATACGAGCGCATCCCCTACGAACCACTCACCCAGGACGTGCTGGGCATCCCGATCCGCAAGGTGGTGGTGCAGGTGGTGGCCGGCCGCAACATCGCCGTGCTGGTGGAGGCCGCAGTGCGCAATTCCATCCTCCAGATGCGCGGCATCGACACCTACGCCGAGTTTGTCGAGCGCCACCGCAAGGCCATGGATCAGCCGGGTCGCTCCTGAATATCTTTGCGGTCAGAAAAATATTTGCAAAATTCGGATATTTTCCGATATTCCAATTCAAATATTTGCTATCTAAAAAGTACTGAAAATGATTTAAATGAAATCTATTTTCATGAATAAATCCAAAAATCAATGAGCTGAAAGCCTGCCAGGTCTGGGGCGGCTGGGGCATTTGTCGCGCGTGCAGTGCGCATACAGGCTCAGGGCATGGTCCACGATCTCGAAGCCCTTGGCCTTGGCCACAGCGTTCTGGCGCTTTTCAATCTCGGGGTCGTAAAACTCCTCCACCTTGCCGCAGTCCACGCAGACCAGGTGGTCGTGGTGCTGGCCTTCGTTCAGCTCATAGACGGCCTTGCCGCCCTCCTTGCTGCCTTCAAAGTGGTTGCGCGTCAGGATGCCGGCCTGCTCAAACTGCATCAGCACGCGGTACACGGTGGCCAGACCGACGTCGCTGCGCTCCTGCAGCAGCACGCGGAACACGTCTTCGGCTGTCATGTGCCGCTGCGAACCTTTCTGGAACACCTCCAGGATCTTCAGGCGCGGCAGCGTTGCCTTCAGGCCGGAGCTCTTGAGTTCGTCGATCGTCGGTGCTGGCATGGGGATGGCTCGCTACAATGTTTTTGCTATTTTCCACGCTTGTGAAGCGCTCCAGAAAGCCCCAGTTGATGCCCCTCCAACGCTCCATGTCTCAAATGCTTGCCGCCGCTGGCGCTCTGGCTGCCCTGGCGGGCTGCGCGGGGGTGGACAACGTCAGCAACCGTGTGGCCGCTTTCGTCTCGCCGTACAAGATCACGGTGGTGCAGGGCAATTTTGTGTCCAAGGAGCAGGCCGCCTTTCTCAAGCCGGGCATGAGCAGGCAGCAGGTGCGCGAGGTGCTGGGCACCCCCCTGCTCACCAGCATCTTCCATGCCGACCGCTGGGACTACCCGTTCAGCTTTGTGCGCCAGGGCCAGGAGCCGCAGCAGCGTCGGGTGACCGTGTTTTTCAAGGGTGATGCGCTCGAGCGCGTGGTGGCCGACGCCCTGCCCTCCGAAGCCGAGTTCGTCGCTTCCCTCGATGCGGGCCAGGGCAAGGGCAAGGTGCCCCCTCTCGAAGCCACGCCGGAGCAGCTGGCCAAGATTGCGGCGGACCGTGCCGAAGCTGGCAAGATGGCCGTGCCGCCGACCGCCGCAGCGTCGGCAGCCCCCATTTCGCCCGACCGTTACCCACCCCTGGAGCCTTCCCGCTGATGACCACCGCTGTCCACAGGATCGCCGTGGCGGGGGCGTCGGGCCGCATGGGCCAGATGCTGATCGAAGCCATCGCCTCGGCGCCCGACTGTGAACTGGTCGGAGCGCTCGACCTGCCTGGCAACCCGGCCATCGGCAGCCCAGCCCGTGCCGCAGATCCGTCCGGCGTCAGGATCACCGCCGACCTGGCCGAAGGCCTGGCCCGGGCGCAGTTCCTCATCGACTTCACCCGGCCCGAAGGCACCATGATCCATCTGGCCGCTGCCCAAGCGCGCGGCGTGGGCATGGTGATCGGCACCACAGGGTTCTCTGAGGCGCAAAAGGCCGACATTGCCGCCGCTGCCCGCCACATCCCCGTCATGCTGTCGCCCAACATGAGCGTGGGCGTGAATGCCACCTACAAGCTGCTGGAGCTCGCCGCCCGAGCCATGTCCAGCGGATATGACATCGAGATTGTGGAGGCCCACCACAGACACAAGGTGGATGCGCCGTCGGGTACCGCACTCAAGATGGGTGAGGTCATTGCGGCGGCCCAGGGTCGCAATTTCAAGGACGTAGCGGTGCTTTCGCGCGAAGGCGTGACAGGCGCACGGCCGGCCGGTAGCATCGGTTTTGCTGCCATTCGGGGCGGGGACGTGGTCGGGGACCACACGGTGATGTTCATCGGCGAAGGCGAGCGCATTGAAATCAGCCACAAATCGGGCAGCCGCGTGAGCTACGCCCAAGGTGCGCTGCGCGCAGTGCGTTACCTGGCCACCCAGCCGACCGCGGGCGCAGGTCTGCACGACATGTTTGACGTGCTGGGCCTGAAGGCATGAACCTGCCGGGCCTGTTCAGCCAGGGCGATGTGGTCAGCAAGACCGTGACCCTGCTCCTCTTGGCCATGTCGGTGGCCAGCTGGGTCATCATCCTGTGGAAAGGCTGGTTGCTGCGTCACGCCAAAAGCGAAGTGGCCCGCGCGGTGGCTGCGTTCTGGCAGGCCCCTGCGCTGGCGGAGGCGCGCCTGCGCATGGCCGCTTTTGACCCTCACAGCCTGGTCACGCCGCTGGTGGACGCGCTGCAGGACGCCAGCCCGGGCACCCTGGCTGCAGCGGGCGACAAGGCCCAGCGCCTGACGCGCCAGCTGCGCGATGCCCTGCATGACATCCTGCACCGCCTGCATTTCGGCCAGGTCCTGCTGGCCACCGTGGGCAGCACGGCGCCTTTTGTGGGCCTGCTGGGCACGGTGTGGGGCATCTATCACGCGCTCATCGGTATCAGCAGTGCTGGACAAGTCACGATCGACAAGATCTCCGGCCCGGTGGGGGAGGCACTCATCATGACCGCCGCTGGTCTGGCAGTGGCCATCCCGGCTGTGCTGGCCTACAACGTGTTTGGCCGCAATATTTCCCGCATGGAGGCTGATCTGGAAGGCTTTGCGCGGGATCTGCGGGAACTGAACGCATGAGCTTCGGACGCCTGGAACGTGACAAAGGCTCGGCACCCATGAGCGACATCAACATGACGCCGTTGATCGACGTCATGCTGGTGCTGGTGGTGATCCTCATCATCACGGCGCCGCTTCTGGCCAGCTCCATCAAACTGGACCTACCCAAGACCGACGCCGCCCAGCCCAATGAAGCACCGCGCTTCGTGACCCTGGTGGTTGACAAAGCCGGCCAGGCCTATCTGGACGACACAGCGGTTCGGACCGATGAAGCCGCGAAGCGCTTTGCCGACATGGCCGCCCGCAACCCCGACACCGAGCTGCTATTGCGTGCCGATGAAGCGGTGCCGTATGGCCGGGTGGTCGAGCTGATGGGCATGGCCCAGAAAGCCGGGCTCAACCGCATTGGGTTCGTGGCCAATCCCAAGCCCTGATCGAACCCCTGCACATTCGATGCGCGAACTGCTTTCGCTGGAAAGGTGGTCCTTGAGGGCGCGCCGGGGGGTGGTCGGGCTGGCGCTCTTGGCTCTTTGCGGGCTCAGTTCCGGGCAAACGGGCGTTCCTGTCGCTGGCCAGGTCGTCCCTGGCCTGGAGGCCTTTGACGCTGTGATGCAGGCCACTTTGGCCAAGCATGACTATCCCGGAGGCACCCTGGCGGTGGCCTATCAGGGCCGCATGGTGCTCAACAAAGCCTATGGATACGCCAAACGGGGTTTGACGGGCAACGTGCCCATGGCAACGGACCAGCGGATGCGCATTGCCAGCATGTCCAAATGGATCACTGGCGCGGCTGTGCTCAAGGCGGCTGAGCAGGGAAAGCTGAAGTTGGATCAGCCCTTGGTTGATGTTTTGGGCTGGTCACAAACCCCGGGCGACTATGTCGACCCGCGTGCCATGAAGATCACGGTGCGTCATCTGGTGCAAAACCATGCCGGCTGGACGATTGACCGCGCCAATGATCCGATGTTCGAGCGGGTGCCGGCCTGTCCTGGCAGCGCGGAGCGCTGGGTGAGTCGCAAGAAACTGGATGCTGATCCGGGCCACCTGTACAGCTATGGCAACATCAATTTTTGCCTGGCTCAGCTGGCCCTGGAAAAAGCCACCGGGCAAGCGTATGCAGACTATGTCAGGACCCACATTGCGCAGCCTCTGGGCATCAGCTCCTGGCAATTGGCCTTGGCGCGCGGAAGTGCCGATGAGCCCGAGTACACGGCCACGCAGGGCGCCGACAGCAACCCCTACACCCAGATCGACATGGAGGCGCTCGGTGCCGCTGGGGCCTGGACGAGCAGCGCCAGTGACTACGTGCGCTTTCTTTCGGGGCTGCGTGGCTACCGTGGCAAAGCGGTGCTTGCACCTGAATTTCTGGCGCAAATGATTGCCCGGCCGGTGGCGGGGGATGCAGCGGGCAAGCCGGTGTACTACGGCTTGGGCGCCAACATCCGGGTCCTGGAAGGGGGGGGCTACAACGCCTGGCATCACGGCAGCCTGGCCGGTACCACGAGCTTTGGCGCCAGCTATGCCAATGGCTGGACCGTGTTCGCAGTGTTCAATCGCCGTTTGCCAAGAGAAACCCGTGATGCAGCCACCATTGAATTTGATCGTGCGATCAGTCAGGCCATCGGCAGGAGCGGTCGACCGGACGGCGAAATCAGTCCCTGAGCGAACGGGGGCGCGCCGAAGACCCGCCCCGTAAAATTGTCGGCATGCAAGAAAAACAGCAGATCAGCGCTGCCTACCAGCCGCAGCAACTTGAACAGGCTGCCCAGGCTCAGTGGCGCGCGGCAGACGCTTACCGCGTGGTGGAACACGCCAAGGACAAGCAGGGCCAGCTGAAGCCCAAGTATTACGCCTGCTCCATGCTGCCCTATCCCAGCGGCAAGCTGCACATGGGCCACGTGCGCAACTACACCATCAATGACATGCTCACGCGCCAGCTGCGCATGAAGGGCTACAACGTGCTCATGCCCATGGGCTGGGACGCTTTTGGCCTGCCGGCAGAAAACGCCGCCATGAAAAACAGCGTGCCGCCGGCTCAATGGACGTACGACAACATTGCCCACATGAAAGGCCAGATGCTCGCCATGGGCCTGGCCATCGACTG
>JBDKJB010000163.1:0-5009 GCA_039796835.1 Pseudomonadota bacterium
CGGCATAGCACACCAGGGCGATGTGAGCCGAGCGGTTCGGGTCGTATTCGATGCGCTCCACCTTGGCATTGATGCCGTCCTTGTTGCGCACGAAATCGACCACGCGGTAGTGGTGCTTGTGGCCACCGCCCTTGTGGCGGGTGGTGATGTGGCCATTGTTGTTGCGACCCGCCTTCTGGAACTGGGGCTCCAAGAGTGGCGCATAGCCATCACCCTTGAACAGGTGATCCCGGGTGACCTTGACCACGCCGCGGCGGCCTGGCGAGGTCGGCTTGAGTTTGATGACAGCCATGATTACGCAGCCTCCCCGGAGAGGTTCAGCTCCTGGCCAGGTTTGAGCGTGACATAGGCCTTGCGCACGTTGTCGCGGCGACCCATGGACTTGCCAAAACGCTTGGACTTGCCTTTGGTGTTGATGACGGACACGCCCTTGACTTCAACCTTGAACATCAATTCCACGGCGGCCTTGATTTCGGGTTTGGTGGCGTTCTGAAGGACCTTGAAGGCGACGGAGTTGCTCTTCTCGGCGATCATGGTGGCCTTTTCGGACACGATCGGCGCGACGAGCACCTGCATCAGACGGCCTTCATCGAAAGTGGCGGCGCTCATGCGAACATCTCCTTGAGTTTGTCCACGGCGGCCTTGGTGACCAGCACCTTGCGGTAATGCACCAGAGAGACCGGGTCAGCGTAACGGGGTTCGACCACCAGCACATTGGGCAGGTTGCGCGAGGCCAGGTACAGGTTCTCGTCGACCTCGTCAGCGATGACCAGCACGGACTGCAGGTTCATGGCCTTGAGCTTGGCGGCGAAAGCCTTGGTCTTGGGCGTCTCGGCCTTGATCGAATCGACCACAGCGATGCGGCCTTCGCGGGCCAGCTGCGAGAAGATGCTGGCCATGCCGGCGCGGTACATCTTCTTGTTGATCTTCTGGGCGAAGTTTTCTTCGGGGCTGTTCGGGAAGATCCGACCGCCTCCGCGCCACAGGGGCGAAGAGGTCATACCGGCGCGGGCGCGGCCCGTGCCTTTTTGGCGGAACGGCTTCTTGGTGCTGTGCTTGACCTGTTCGCGGTCTTTTTGCGCACGGGTGCCCTGACGGGCATTGGCCTGAAAGGCCACCACCACCTGGTGCACCAGATCTTCGTTGTATTCGCGACCGAACACAGTCTCAGGGGCGTCGTATTTCGACGTGGCCTGGCCCTGGTCGTTGAGGAGCTCGAGCTGCATCAGTTGGCTCCTTTACCGGTCGTTCGGGCGGCTTTGGCCTTCACGGCGGGCACAACGGTCACAAAACCGCCTGCGGAGCCGGGAATGGCACCCTTGATCATCAGAAGCTGGCGCGCTTCGTCGATGCGCACCACGTCCAGGTTCTGGGTGGTGACAGTGTCATCGCCCATGTGCCCGGTCATGCGCTTGCCAGGAAACACGCGACCCGGATCCTGCGCCATCGAGATCGAGCCTGGCACATTGTGCGAACGGCTGTTACCGTGCGATGCGCGCTGCGAGCTGAAATTGTGGCGCTTGATGGTGCCCGCAAAGCCCTTGCCGATGGAGGTGCCCTGCACGTCCACCTTCTGGCCCACGGTGAACACGTCGTTCACGGGCACCACGGCGCCGGCCGCGTATTTGGCGGCAGCTTCAACGGCTGCACCGTCGAGGCGGAATTCCTGGATGATTTCACCGGCTTCAACGCCAGCCTTGGCCAGGTGGCCTGCGGTGGGCTTGTTGACGCGGGAAGCGCGACGCTTGCCAAAAGTGACCTGCAAGGCCACGTAGCCGTCGTTCTCCTGGGTTTTGACCTGGGTGACGCGGTTGTTGGACACATCCACCACCGTGACAGGAACAGCGTCCCCATCGTCGGTGAACAGGCGCATCATGCCAACCTTGCGTCCCAGCAACCCCAATCGATTGCTTTGACTCATTGTGTTCTCCGTAACTTCCGCCGCGTGCCGCTTCAATTGGCTTCACGCACCCCTCAGAGTCACCCTTGGAGCCAAAGACGAAAGACTGTTGATAAACCCCACCCAATTTGGGCAGAGCCAAGGATTGTAGCGCAGTTTCGAGCGCGGCGTCAACCGGCCCCATCCGCAGTTGGATCAGTGGCCCGTCGAAGTTGGGGGGTCAAAATTGGGGTCTGACCCCAATTAATTTCCCAGCTGGTACAGGGCAGAGCCGTCGCCGTTGTCTTTCAGCAGTTTGATGTTCGGGTGCTTGGGCAGATAGACGGTCGCTTTGGCGGCGCTCAGGAAAGTCATCTTCACGCCCGGCACGGGCAGGATGCGCCAGTTGCCGTCGGCCTGTGGATTGACCTGTTTGTTGGGCGCGAGGGCATCGCTCATCTGCAGGTATTCGATCAGAGCCTGGCGGTTTTCGTCGGGCGCGTCCAGGATCACCTTGTCGGCCTTCAGATCCGGGAAGTTGCCACCGCCATAGGCGCGGTAGTTGTTGGTGGCCACCACGAACCGGGCCTGCGGGTCGATGGGGCGACCGTCGAAGCGCAGGTTTTTCACGCGGTTGGGCTGTGGGCTGGCCGTCGGCTGGGCCAGACTGCCGTTGACGGCGTATTTGGCCGGCTGGGTCAGGTCCAGTTCGTACTGCACACCGTCGATGGTGTCGAAATTGAACGACGGGAAGGCCGTGTTGACGATGGCCTGTTCTGGCGCCCCGCCTTCGGCCCCCGGCTTGATCTGGTTGAACTGCCCGGCCGACATCTCCAGCCATTCACGCACTTGTGCGCCGGTCAGCAGCACCGCCTTGACGGTGTTGGGGTAGATATAAAGGTCCGCCGTGTGCTTGATGGCCAGCGGCCCGGCCGGGATGTCGGTGAAATACCCCCAGCCCTGGCGGCCGCCCGCCTTGAAGGGCGCCGCCGCCGACAGCACGGGCAGTCCCGCGTGCGGTGTACCCACCAGGGCCCGTTTGACATAGGCGATCTGCGCATTGCTGACGATCTGCACTGAGGGGTCGTCCTCCACCAGCGCGAAATAGCTGTAGATGGGCGCGGCGCTGAAAGCCACCTTGCCACGCACGTATTCCAGGGTCCCGGCATGCTCGGCACCGACGCTGCGCTCGACCATCGGGTCGTCCTGTGCCACGGATTTCTTGGTGTCACGGTCAAAGATGGGCCGGATGGACGACTGGCTGGCCACCACCTTCCAGAGCCCGCTGTCGTTGTTGAGTTTCAGGTCAATCACGCCCAGGTGGTCCCCCCAGCGTCCGGGCATGACAGCCGCCACCCCGTTGATGGTGCCCCTGGCCACGTCGACCTTGGGGAAGGTGGCGAAGGCCCGACCCGGGAACTCGGCATGCGAATGGCCGAACAGGATGGCGTCGATGCCTGGCACTTCGGCCAGCCCGCCCACGCCGTTCTCGGCATTTGGGCCGGTCGGTGTGCGTTCGATGCCAGAATGCGGCACGGCCACCACCAGCTGTGCCCCTTTGGCGCGCATCTCCGGCACCAGGCGGCGGGCCACCTCCACCATATCCTCGGCGCTGACCCGGCCCATCAAGTGGCCACGGTTCCACTGCATGATCTGCGGCGGTGCAAAGCCGATCACCCCGATCTTGATCCCATGACGCGCACCTGCGGTGTCGATGACCTGGCGGTCCAGGATCACATACGGCGTGAACGCGTGCTCGCGCCGCCCGTCCCCAGCCGCTGCGGGCAGGAACACATTGGCGTTGACGTACGGAAAGCTGGCCGTGGCAATGGCCTGACGCAGAAAGGGCAGGCCAAAGTCGAACTCGTGATTACCCAGATTGGCCACGTCATAGCCCAGCTGGTTCATCACCTTGAAGGCCGGGTGCACCTGACCGCTGGCCAGTGGTTTGACCTTGGCCACGTAGTCACCCAACGGGTTGCCCTGCAGCAGGTCGCCGTTGTCGATCAGCAGGGTGTTGGGTTTTTCGGCGCGCGCGGCCTTGATCAGCGTGGCGGTGCGCGCGAGGCCGAATTGGTCGGTGGGCTTGTCCTGGTAATAGTCGTAACTGAGCAGGTTCATGTGGAGATCGGTCGTCTCCAGCAGGCGCAGCTCAACGTCGGCGGCGTGAGTCAGGCCTGAGAAGAGCAGTGCCGACAGGACGGCAGACCAGATACCAGGCAGATGAGGATGTGTCATACGGACCTTTCGGAGGCAAGCCGCAAGTATGCCCCCGCCGCATGACAAATCAACCCGCCGTCACTGCACCCACAGCCGGATGGCGTCCCAGGCGCGGCCCAGAAAGCCCGCCTGCTCCACGCCATCGAGCGCGGTCAGGGGCAGGTCCAGAAGGGGCTGGTCGGCCAGGGTCACCTTCAGCACGCCCAGCTGCTGACCCTTGGCGATCGGAGCCACCAGGGGTTCAGGCCGCATCACCTGGGTCTTGAGCTTGCCCGCGCTGCCGGCGGGCACCGCGACGATGACGGGCTGGGCCCGGCCCAGCTTCACATCGGCGGCCTTGCCCTTCCACACCTTGGGCGTGGCCGCGGCCTGGCCGGCATCGAACAACTTGACGGTCTCGAAGGCGGTGTAGCCCCAGTTCAGCAGCTTCTGCGATTCGTTGGCGCGCGCGGACTCTGACGCGGCCCCCAGCACGATCGACAGCAGGCGGCGGGAGCCCACGCCCGGCACGTCGCGCCGCGCCGTGGCGACCAGGCAGTAGCCCGCGGCTTCCGTGTGGCCGGTCTTGAGCCCATCGACGCTCGGGTCACGGAACAGCAGCAGGTTGCGGTTGCTGTCGTTGGCGGCTGGGGTGCCTTCGTAACGGTATTTCTTGATGGCGTAGTAGCCCACGTACTGCGGAAATTCGGTCATCAGGCGCTGCGACAGCACCGCCAGATCACGCGCTGTGGTGGTGTGGCCGGGGGCCGTCAGGCCTTCGGGGTTCTTGAATCCGGTGTTCATGAGGCGCAACACCTTGGCCTGCTCGTTCATCAGCTGCACAAAGCGCTCGACCGAGCCCGCCACCCCCTCAGCCAGGGCCACCGTGGCGTCGTTGCCGCTCTGCACGATCATGCCCTTGAGCAGGTCG
>JBDKJB010000164.1:0-4999 GCA_039796835.1 Pseudomonadota bacterium
GGCCTTGGCACCGGCCACGCAGGCCGGGCCACCGCCTGCGCTGTCTGGCAACACATAGCGCTCGGGATAGAAATACATCATCAGCGCGGGCTGCAAGGTGTTGGCCAGCCAGAACAGCCACTTGTAGGCATGCGCCCGCTCCGCCGTGCCGACGGCCGGAAACTGCCGCGCGCCCGCAAATGGGCCAGGGTGGGTGTCGCTCAGATGCAGGCAGATGGCGGCGGTCTCGTACAGCACCAGATCGGCTTGGCCGCCGTCGCGCTGCACCAGGGTCGGAATCTGCCCGTTGGGGTTGAGCCGCAGGTATTCGGGCGACTTGTGGGCATTCAGGGCGCGATCGACCAGAACGAGCTCAAACGCCAGCTCCATCTCATGCAGCAGGATGTGGGGGATCAGGCTGGCGTTGCCAGGGTAGTGGTGCAGCTGGATCATTTCAGGCCAAACATCTGGGCAGCGTTGCCCCAGGCAATTTTGCGCGCCACATCGGGCGGCAGCTCGCCCAGCCAGCTGCGGTAGCCCTTCATCAGGTCATCGTAATACTGCCAGCGCTGGTTGATCCAGGTGTCGGAGCCAATGACAAAACGGCCGGGGTACTTGAGGAACAGGGCACGCCACTCCGGGCACAGCTTGCCGTCGCTGCAGGTCAGGCCCGGGCGGTACGAGAGCTCCCCCATCAGCTGCGGATACCGGGTCATCAAGGCATCGACACGTGCGACGGGCGCGCCACCGATGCCGGTGTGGGCCCAGATCAGCCTCAGCTTTTGGCCTTTGGACGGGGTATTCGCCATCAGCAGGTCGATGGCCGCATCGTCCACGTGGGCCAGCACGGCCAGCTGCTTGTCCTCGGCCAGGGCCATCAGTTTTCTGGCGGTGGCGCCGTTGGCGTTGGCGCTGTCATACAGGTGAAACTCGCCAATGCCGCGGTAGGGCCCGGCGGCCGTGCCCTTGGCCAGCTCCCGCAGCACCATCTGGTAAATCGTCTCGTCACCAAACCAGCTGCTGTAGTCGGCACGGTTGCGGTACAGGCGAATGAAAGGCACCACCTGCAGGTCCCCGCGAGCCTGGTCCGCCGCCAGGGCCTGGGTGCCGTCATTGGGTCGCGAGTTGGACAGCACGCCCTGGACGCCATTGCGGGCAAACCGCTGCAGGATGTCCGCCAGCGGGTGGGGCCCTTGGTTGTTGCCGCCCGTGGCCTCTTCGTTGTAATGCATGTGCGCATCAAACAGTGGGCCCGTGTATTCTGCTCCGAGTGCGATATTTGCACTCAATAAGCACATTATTGCTATTGATAAATGAGCTGTTTGTCTTTTTAATTTGTCGGCAAATTTATCAAATTTCATTTGAATTTGCTCCACCAAAGATTTAGCGCAACATGTCCCCCAGAAACTGCAGGCTGCGGTCCCAGGCCTGGGCAGCGGCAGTGGCATCGTAGGAGCCGCGCTGGTCGCAGTTGAAGCCATGGTCTGCTGCATAGACTTTCACCTCCACCTCCGGATTGGCGCTTTTGTGGGCGGTTTCAAACGCTTTCACGCTGTCCAGCGGAATGTGCGCGTCTTTCTCGCCAAAGTGGCACAGCACGGGGCACAGCGCACGCCGCGTGGCCTCGGCGCCCACTGTCATGCCACCACCGTAATAGGGCACCGCCGCGCTCACGCCCTTGATCAGGCAGGCGGCACGCCAGGCCAGCAAACCACCCCAGCAGAAGCCGATCACCCCGACTGGCGCGCCCCGCCCCCCGGCAATCACGGTGTCCATCGTGCCCATCTTGGCAGCGGTGCCGGCGTACTGCACGGCCGCCTGCACGTCCAACAGCACCTGCAGCGGCAGCGTTGCGCCTTCGGAAGTCTTGAGGTTTTCCATGCGCTCCTTCAGCGCACGGCCCGCAGCCACATCCGGCGGGGTGTACCCCAGATCCACCCCCTCTTTCACACGATGGAACAGGTGCGGCGCCACGGCCAGAAACCCGGCCTCGGCCAAGCGGTCGGCCACGCTCTTGATGTGCGAATTGACGCCGAAGATCTCCTGCAACACCACCACCGAACCGCGCGGCTTGCGCTCAGGCAAAGCCACGTAGGCGGGCAGGACAAAGCCGTCTGCGGCGGTCAGGTCGGTGTCGAATTTCATGTGTGCTGTCCCCAGGGCATGGCGGTGCCGATTTAAGATGCACTGCATTGTCAACCGGAATCTGAAGCCATGCCGCCCTCCCCTGCGCCCGAAGCGTCCGCACCCCAGGTGCTGCTGGTCACCGGGGGGTCGCGCGGCATTGGCGCCGCCTGCTGCATCCTGGCCGCGCAGCAGGGCTTTGCAGTGGCGGTCAATTACACCTCCAACGCCGCTGCGGCCGATGCCGTGGTGGCGCAGATCACCGCAGCCGGTGGCAGGGCCATCGCCGTGCAGGGTGACGTCGCTGTCGAGGCCGACGTGATGCAGATGTTCCAGATGGTGGACGCCCGCTTCGGACGACTCACAGCGCTCGTCAACAACGCCGGCGTGGTGGACCACCCGGCCCCTGTCGATACCATGTCGTTCACCCGCCTGCGCCGCATGTTCGACATCAACGTGATCGGCAGCTTCCTGTGCGCGCGCGAGGCGCTCCTGCGCATGAGCACCAAGCATGGTGGCACGGGCGGGGCCATCGTCAACCTGTCCAGCGCGGCAGCGCGCATCGGCAGCCCGGGCCAGTACGTGGACTATGCGGCAGCCAAGGGGGCCATCGACACCTTCACCAAGGGCCTGGCGCTCGAGGTTGCCACCCAGGGGGTGCGTGTCAACGCCGTGCGCCCGGGCATCATCGACACCGACATCCACGCCAGCGGCGGCCTGCCTGACCGCGCCGCCCAGGTGGCGCCCATGGTGCCGATGAAGCGCGCCGGCAGCGCCATGGAGGTGGCCCAGGCCGTGATGTGGTTGCTGTCTGACAAGGCCAGCTACTGCACCGGCACCATGGTTGACGTCAGCGGCGGGCGCTGAGCAGCATGGACCCGAAGGCGCTCATCACCCTGCTGGCCATCGTCAACCCGTTGGCGGCGGTGCCCTTCTTCATCCACTACACCCAGGAATTCACCCCCGCGCAGCGTGCCCGCACGGTGTTCATCAGCAGCCTGAGCGCCTTTCTGGTCATCGCCATCGCCGCGCTGGCCGGCCTGCAGGTGCTGGCGTTCTTTGGCATCTCGCTGGCCAGCTTTCAGGTGGGCGGTGGTCTGCTGCTGATGACCTCCGCCCTGGCCATGCTGAACGCGCAGCCGGCCGAAAGCCGATCCAACGCGCAGGAGATGCAGGAAACCGCCGAACGCAGCGCCGCCCGTGCCAGCATTGCCGTGGTGCCGCTGACCATTCCGCTGCTCACCGGCCCGGCCACCATGTCCACCGTGGTCATCTTTGCCGAAAAGGCGCGTGACGTGACCCAGCTGGCCACCCTGATCGGCTACGGCCTGGTGGTGGCGCTGGCCACCTTTGCCTGCTTCAAAGCAGCCCAGCCCATCGCCCGCGTGCTGGGCAAGACCGGCATCAACGTGATGACGCGCCTGATGGGCCTGATCCTGGCCGCGCTGGCCGTGGAGCTGATGTCCGAAGGGCTGATGAAGCTGTTTCCGGCGCTGGGGCGGTAGGAAACGGGTCCCGCCACTCCTTCAGCGCCGCGCCTTGAGCCAATCGTCCAGCTGCCCCGCCACATCATCCACGGCCCGCTGCAAGGCGGCTGCGCCCCCGGCGGCGTCTGGCGTGGGCGCAGGCTGCTGGGTGGCAAAGCTGCGCTGGGCGACAAAGCTCTCGGCGCCGCCCTGGCGCTGCAGCAGCGTGGCACGCACGCGGATGTGGCCCTGGGATGAAGCGGCACTGTCAAACACCTGGCTGAATTCGTCCAGCTCGATGCGCAGCACCTGGGCAGTCGGGGCCGCGTCCACCCCGGACAGAACGGCCCGGCTGGCGCCCAGGCGCTGCCGCAGGCGCTGGTGCAGCAGCTGCGCCGGGGGCATGCTCCAGCGGGCCTGCGCGTAGGGGCTGAGCACCTGGACGTTGGCGTAAGCCAGGCGATAGGCCATGGCCGAGCTGTCCAGCGCCCCTGGCGCGTCGATGTCGGGCAGCACCAGCACGCCGCTGCCTGCCGCTGCGGCAGGCGCGGGGGCCACCAGGGCAGGGCCCAGGTCAAAGGTCTGGGGGCGCAGCGGCTTGTCGGGCAGGGCGCAGCCGGTCAGCAGCGCAATTGAAGAGAAAAACAGAAATATTCCCGAATACGGATGCAGATAGTTAGCTACTGTATTGATCGTATTTTTCATGCTCAAGCCATCTAGCGCTGGGCAGCAGGGGTAGCAAAACCGGGCTCGCCCGGGCCTGGCGGGACGGTGCCATTGCCCCACACCAGGGACTGCGGGTTGTCGTTCAGTCCGCTGGCGGTGCGACCGAGGTTGCGTGCGCTGCGGCTGGCGTCGTCTGCGGCTCGGTTGACGCGCGGCAGGGTGTGGGCCTGCACAGCCTGCCCGGCCTGCACCAGGGCGTCGGCCCCTTTGCCCAGCTTGTCGAGTGCACCGTTGGGCTGGTTGACGGCCTGGGTGGCACGGCGCACTTCGGCTGAGGTCGCCTGGAAGTCTGTGGCCAGGTCGTTGACCTTTTGCGAACTGCTTTGCAGCGCCTTGAGCGTGGTGTTCAGCTCGGTGACAAGCAACGGCAGGTTCATGCGTTCGGGGCCCAGCTGGGCGTCCAGCACACGGTCGGCATGGCCTGCGAAGCGCCCCACGCTGGCAGCGGCCTGGTCAAAGGCGCGGGCGGACTGCCCCACCTGGCGGATGGCGGCCAGCAGTTCCTTCTGGTGCTCCGGGGCCAGCAGCTGGTTCAGGTGGCGGCTGGTTTCCTCCAGCTGCACCATGATCTGGGTGCCCTGGTCAGACAACTTCGACAGCAGGCTCGCCCGCATGGGGATGCGCGCCGGTGCAGCGTCCGATGTGGCGAGCAGCTCCTTGGCGTCGCCCGTGTCTTCGAGCTGCACAAACGACAGGCCGGTGAC
>JBDKJB010000165.1:0-4991 GCA_039796835.1 Pseudomonadota bacterium
ATATGAAGAAGCCGATCGTCGGGTTCATCGCAGGTGTGACAGCCCCTCCTGGCAAGCGCATGGGCCATGCAGGTGCGCTCATCAGCGGAGGCGCTGACACGGCGGATGCCAAGCTGGCGGTGATGGAGGAGTGCGGCTTCAAGGTGACGCGCAACCCGTCTGAAATGGCGAAGCTGCTCAAGGCGATGCTCTGAGCTTCCGGCGTCTGTCGGATTTGCAACGGCCCTGCCTCTGGCGGGGCCGTTGTCGTTTGGGGAGACCCTCTGCGCTAAACTTCTTGCCCATGGGGCAGCCAGTTTTTAAATGAAAAAGGGCTGAAATCCATTGAAAATGAGCACAAAGCGCTATTAATTAAATAGCTTTATCTTGTCGAAAAGCAACTTCTAAAACGGAGAACTACATGGAAGTTATGTCGACGCCGGCCTTTTGGTTGGCATTGGGTCAGATCATCTGGATCAACATCATCCTCTCGGGTGACAACGCGGTGGTGATCGCGCTGGCGGCGCGATCGTTGCCTCCGGTGCAGCAAAAACAGGCCATCCTGTGGGGTTCTGCCGGTGCGGTGATCCTTCGGATCGTGTTGACCTTCATCGCGGCCTATCTGCTTCAATGGAAGTTTGTGCAATTGGTCGGCGGTTTGCTGCTGCTGTGGATCGGCGTGCAATTGCTGTCCGAGGGCGACGACGAAGATGACGGTGGCGAGGTCCGGTCCGTGAGTTTCATGGCTGCGGTGCGCACCATTCTGATTGCGGACCTGGTCATGAGCCTGGACAACGTCATCGCTGTGGCTCTGGCGGCCAAGATTGATGGACAGATCAATTACACGCTGCTTGTGCTGGGCCTGGCGATCAGCATCCCGATGGTCATCTTCGGGTCGCAGGTCATGATCAAGCTGATGGAGCGTTTTCCGGTCATCATCGTTCTGGGCGCAGCGTTGATTGGCTGGGTGGCGGGTGATGCCATCAGCCATGATCCGGGCCTGAAGCATCTGTTTGAAGGCAACGCGGCCTTGGCCTATGGCTTGAAGGCCGGATGCGCGGCTTTGGTGGTGGTGATCGGCAAGGCTTTGGCCAGGCGCGCTTCGGGGTCATCTCACGCCTGAGCAATTCGCAAAAAAACGACAGCCGGGCAGCATTCCGTCACTTGTCGGCGTGCAGGGGGTCTGATAACGTCGCAAATCCTATGCGTGCATGCGCGTCGAGGTCGCGCGCGGCTGGTCCCGCCAGCTTGGCGGCCGCTACATTTTGCTTGGGTTTGACATGGCGAAAAAACTGTTCACTGGCGACGGCCCGTTCTGGCGGGCGGACTGGTTTGTCGGCGTGCTGGTGGTGGTGGCCGTGCTCTTCCTGCATGTGTTCACTGACTTCATCGGCACTCTGGAGCGGCGGTATTACGACTTTGCCAGCACCAGCGGTTCCCGTCAGCCCTCCGATCGCATTGCGGTCATTGCCATCGACGATCAGAGCATTGCCAACATCGGTCGTTGGCCTTGGCCGCGTGACGTGCATGCCAAGCTGATCGACCAGTTGTCGGCAGCCAAGGTCAAGACCATTGTCCACACGGCTTTCTTTTTTGAACCGCAAGTGGACCGCGGCCTGACGTATATCCGTCAGGTGCGGCAGTTGCTGAGCAACACCACGGGTGAGCCCACCAATCCGCAAATTGAAAAAATCATCGCTGAAGCTGAGCTGGCGCTTGATTCCGACGCCATTCTGGCGGGCAGCATGAAAAAGGCGGGCAATGTGCTGATTCCGTCCGTGTTCGTCTTGGGGGAGCCGCAAGGCAAGCCAGACAACCCATTGCCCCCGTACGCCCTGATGAGTGCCCTGGATGAAAACGGCGGGTTTTCCTTGCCAGCGGTCAAGGGCCAACAGCCAACCGAGGCCATTGGCAGTGCTGCGGCAGGTATCGGTCATTTGAACCAGTTACAGGATGTCGATGGTGCCGTGCGCCTGGAGCCCCTGCTGGTGAATTATTTTGGCAAGGCTGTCCCGTCCATGGCCCTCCTGGCCTCCATGAAAAGCCTGAACCTTGGGCCGCAGGACATCAGGATCAATGCGGGCGACTCCGTGCAGATCGGCAAGTTGCGGGTCAAGACCGATGAGGCAGCGCTGATGCTGCCGCAGTTCTATAAAGGCAGCGTAGGGAAGCCCGCTTTTGCCACCGATTCGTTCTTCGACGTGCTCAACGGCAAGATCCCGGCTACCAAGTATGCGGACAAGATCGTGGTGGTCGGTGCGACGGCTGCAGGCGTGGGCACGGTGTTCCCGGTGCCGGGCAACCCAGGGCTGTCACCGGCGGAGACGATTGCCCACATCACCTCCAGCATCTTGAGCGAGCACTTCATTGTCCAACCTGGATGGGGAGCCTGGGCCGCCTTGCTGGCTGTGGTGGTGGTGGCGGGCTATATCGTGTTCGCCCTGCCCCGTCTCAAGGCGGGTGCGGCAGCGATAGTCACTCTCGGGCTGTTTGTGTTTTTGTTGGTGCTGGAGTTCGGTTTGCTGTCGGGCGCGGCCATGTGGCTCAAGCTGGTGTTTCCGGCGGTGCTGTTGGCCTTGGGGCACCTCGCCCTGACCACCAAGCGCTTCCTGGTCACCGAAGCCGGCAAGGTCAAGTCAGACGAGGAGTCGGCTGAAACCAACCGCATGATGGGCTTGGCCCTGCAAGGTCAAGGGCAGCTGGATGCAGCGTTCGACCGCTTCCAGAAAGTGCCTATGAGCGACGCCGTCATGGGCAACATGTATGCGTTGGCGCTTGACTTTGAGCGCAAGCGCCAATTCAACAAGGCTGAGGCTGTGTATCAGCACATGGCCGCTTTCAAGCCCGATTACAAGGACATCAAGGCCAAGCTGGCGCGGGCCAAGAACCTGTCCGAGACCGTCATGCTCGGTGGCGGCGGAGCCCATCCGGGCGGCACCATGCTGCTGGACGGTGGGGCCGTCGAAAAACCGATGCTGGGCCGTTACCAGGTCGAAAAGGAGTTGGGCAAAGGTGCCATGGGCGTGGTGTACCTGGGCAAAGACCCCAAGATCGGACGCGTCGTGGCCATCAAGACCATGGCCCTGTCGCAGGAGTTCGAAGGCGAGGAGCTCAACGACGCACGAGAGCGCTTCTTCCGCGAGGCCGAGACGGCGGGCCGGCTGCAGCATCCCAACATCGTCACCATTTATGACGCGGGCGAGGAACATGACCTTGCCTACATCGCGATGGAGTTCCTCAAAGGCCGCGACCTGGTGGACTACACCAAGGATGGCAACCTGCTGCCGGTGCCACGTGTCCTGGCAATCGTCGCGCGGGTGGCCGAGGCGCTGGCCTATGCGCACCGGGCGAACGTGGTGCATCGGGACATCAAGCCGGCCAACATCATGTACGAGTTGGGGAGCGACACTGTCAAGGTGACAGATTTCGGCATCGCACGCATCACGGACTCCAGCAAGACCAAGACGGGTTTGGTGCTGGGAACGCCCAGCTTCATGTCGCCGGAGCAACTGGCGGGGAAAAAGGTCGATGGACGCTCCGACCTGTACTCGCTGGGAGTGATGTTGTTCCAGATGCTGGCGGGTGTGCTACCGTTCCGTGGCGACTCCATGGCCGAGCTGATGTACAAAATTGCCAATGAGGAGGCTCCCGACATCCGCATCATCCGGCCGGACCTGCCAGAAGAGTTGGCGAATCTGGTTGCCTTGTCGGTGAGCAAGCGCCCCGAGACGCGGTATCAGGACGGAGACCAGTTCGCTGCGGATCTTCGGCAGGTGCTGGCTGGCATCCCAGGTGGGACGGAATTTGCCGTCACCGGTGGCGCCGGGCTTCGCCCATCCAGTGGTGCGGCCATGTCCACCCGGGCTCAGTCCGTATCAGCTCCTGATGCACCGGCCTCCGGCACCTTTGAGAAAACGGTGGTGCACACCCCTGCTCCTGCGCCGAACTTTGAAAAGACCGCTGTTCACCATATCGGTGCACCTGCGGCTAAGCCGGGCGGCAACGACATCGACATTTGAAACGCCGGAAGAACATGAATTTCAGCTTTTGCTCCAAAACCGATCCAGGCCGCGCGAGAGAGAACAACGAGGACTCCGTCGTTTTTGATGCTGAAGTCAACCTGGCTGTGCTGGCGGACGGCATGGGGGGATACAACGCCGGCGAAATTGCCAGCGGCATGGCAACAGCCTTCATCAAATCAGAGATGTCCCGCTGGCTGGTGGAGGCGGGGCGCAGCGCTACGAACAAGGAGATCCGCCGTGCTATGGAGATCTGCGTCGAGAATGCAAACCGCTCCATCTACAACTCGGCGAATTCGAATGCCCAGTACGCTGGCATGGGCACGACCCTGGTGCTCGCCGCCTTTGTCAATGACAAGGTCCTGCTGGGCCACATCGGCGATTCGCGCTGCTACCGGCTGCGCGAAGGTCGCCTGGAGCAGATCACCCGTGACCATTCCCTGCTGCAGGAGCAGATCGATGCCGGACTGCTGACCGCAGAGCAGGCCGCCGGTTCCAGCTACAAGAACCTAGTGACGCGGGCCTTGGGCGTTGACGAATTTGTGTCGCTTGACCTGAACGAATACGATGTCCTGCCTGGGGATCTCTATCTGATGTGCTCGGATGGTCTGTCCGACATGGTTGCAGATGCTGAAATTGAGCAAATACTTCAGGAGCAGGCCAACATGGAGTTGCAGGCGGGGCAGTTGGTCGCTGTTGCCAATGAGCACGGCGGACGGGATAACATCTCGGTCTTGCTGGCGCAGGCCAGTGCAGACAAGGGAAGGCGCGGGCTGATCTCGCGCCTGTTGAACAAATAAAGTTTTTTTGCGATACAAGCATCCATAGGAGTCGGTCATGCCGAAGCTGATCGTGTCAATAGACGGAGTGGTGATCAAGGAGGTCCAGTTGACCAAAGATCGCACGACCCTGGGTCGGCGGCCTTACAACGACATCGTGATCGACAACCTTGCGGTCAGCGGCGAGCACGCTGTGCTGCAGATGGCTGGAGCC
>JBDKJB010000166.1:0-4988 GCA_039796835.1 Pseudomonadota bacterium
GCCAGCGGGACCCTGGGCGGCGCATCCGCAGCCGTGTGGAACCCGGACTTCCCTTGATCCATGCGGACGCCGTGCTGCTGGCGCAGTTGGTGGCCAACCTGCTCGACAACGCCCTGGCCTACAGCGACGGATCAGTCGAGATGGACGTGCGGCGTTCCGGCTCCGGTGTGGCCCTGCACGTGCGTGATCGCGGTCCGGGGCTGCCGGCAGGGCGCTCGGGCCGCCTGTTCGAACCGCAACTCAGGGGCGACCGGGAGGGCCAGGGAGGTGCTGGCCTCGGATTGGCGCTGTGCCGGGCGATCGCCGCGGCTCACGGTGGGCGGTTGGAAGGGCGCGACCGGCAGGGCGGCGGCGCCTGTTTCAGTCTGCGCCTCGCTGTCGACCCTGCACAGCCGGAGGTGCCTGCATGAGTCTGAGCGTGCTGGTGGTCGAGGACGACCGCGAGATGCGGGCCTTGCTGCAGCCCGCACTGGGCCTGGAGGGGTTCACCGTGCGGACAGCCGCGTCGCTAGCGGAGGCTCGCGCCCTGCTGGCCCATGCGCCACCCGACATCGTGCTGCTGGATCTCGGGCTGCCGGACGGCGAAGGGGGCGCGCTGGTGCTGGAGTTGCGCCGCGCGAGCCAGACCCCCGTGGTGGTGATCTCCGCCCGGCACCAGGAAGCCGAGAAGGTGCGGCTGCTCGACGCTGGGGCCGACGACTACCTCACCAAACCCTTCAGCGTGGCCGAGCTGCTGGCGCGCATGCGTGTGGCACTGCGGCACCGGGGCACCCGGTTGGCGCCGGCGCTCATGCGGCATGCCCTGGATGGTTTCGAGGTCGATCTGGAAGCGCGTTCTGTCGAAGTGGGCGGGCAGCCCGTGCACCTCACACCGACCGAATTCAATTTGTTGGCCTGCCTGGTGCGCAGCGCCGGCAGGGTGGTGACCCACCGCCAGCTGTTGGTGGATGTCTGGGGCGCAGAGTATGTTGAGCACGTGCATTACCTGCGGCTTTACATGGGGCAGATCCGCGCCAAGATCGAGCGCGATCCGGCCGAGCCGCGCCATCTGCTGACCGAAACCGGTGTCGGCTATCGGCTGGCCGTGGATTGAGCCTGTCCTTATGCCTTCCTGATGCGGAACAGGCCACAGTCGTCCCAACTGCACTTTCGGAAGCAACCTATGGATACGGAAACGCGCAAGCCAGCCATGGCCGCGCTGATGCTCGGCGCACTGGGGATCGTCTACGGCGACATCGGCACCAGCCCCCTCTACACCATGAAGGAAATCTTCGCCACCGCCAAGGTGCTGTTGGACGCCGCGCACATCATCGGCGCGGTCTCCACCATCCTCTGGGGTCTGATGGCGGTGGTCACGCTCAAGTATGTGGTGCTGATCCTGCGGGCGGACAACCGAGGCGAAGGCGGCATCCTGGCTCTGGCCGCGTTGGCCGCGCAGGCGGCGGGCCGCACCCCGGCACGGCGGACTGTGCTGCTGTTGGTGGGGGTGGCCGGCGCTTCGCTCTTTTACGGCGACAGCATCATCACGCCCGCCATTTCGGTGCTCAGCGCGGTGGAGGGCCTGGAAGTCATCACCCCGGTGCTCAAGCCCTACGTGTTGCCGATTTCAATGGTGGTCCTGATCATGTTGTTTGCGGTGCAGCGGCATGGCACCGGGTTGGTGGGAAAGCTCTTTGGGCCCGTAATCCTGCTGTGGTTTGCCGTCCTGGCCGGCACCGGTCTGGCGCAGATCCTGCAGGAGCCCCGCATCCTGGCGGCGCTGAATCCGCTGGAGGCGCTGGCCTTCATGCGTGGCCAGGGCTGGCACTTCTTTGTGGCGATGGGCGCCATCGTGCTGGCTTTCACGGGCGCCGAGGCCCTGTACGCAGACCTCGGCCATTTTGGCCGGCGGCCGATCCAATGGGCCTGGACCGGCCTGGTCTTGCCGGCGCTGGCGTTGCAATACATGGGGCAAGGCGCCTTGCTGATGCGCGACCCCGCTGCGCTCGAAAACCCGTTCTTCCGCATGTATCCGCAGGAGTGGCTCTTGCCAGCGGTGGTCCTGGCCACAGTAGCGACGGTCATCGCCTCTCAAGCTGTCATCTCAGGCGCTTACTCCATGACGCGGCAGGCAGTGCAACTCGGCCTGCTGCCACGCCTGGCGGTGTTGCACACCTCGGCGCGCGAGGTCGGCCAGATTTACATGCCCCAGGTCAACATGCTGCTGCTGGTGGCAGTGATGCTGGCGGTGGCGGGGTTTGGCAGCTCGTCCGCACTGGCGTCTGCCTATGGCATCGCCGTGACCTTGACCATGTTCATCACCACCTTACTGACCTTCTTTGTGGTCCGCCATGGCTGGGGGTATCCGCTGCCGCTGGCGGCGGGCGCCACAGGGGTGTTTCTGGTGATGGACGCACTGTTGGTGGCGGCCTGCTCTGTGAAGTTCCTCGAAGGCGGCTGGTTCCCCTTGGCAGCCGGTACGGCCATCGTGGTGGTGATGGCCACCTGGCGCCGTGGCCGGGAATTGTTGCTGGACAGCATCCGGCGCGACGATCCGGAACTGGTTCCCTTCATCTCGGCGTTGTCTGCCGAATCCATGCCGCGCGTGCCGCGCACGGCGGTGTATCCGGTGGCGAACCTGCAGACCGTGCCCCAGGCGCTGATGCACAACCTCAAGCACAACCAGGTCTTGCACCAGCGCAACATCATCCTTCATGTGGAGTTCCATGAAGTCCCATGGATCGGCTTTGCCGAGCGCGTGAAAGTCACCCCGCTGGCGCCGGGCTTCTGGCGGGTGCAGGTCAACTACGGCTTCAAGAACGACCCGGACATTCCGGCGGCGTTGGAACTGTGTCGGGAACAGGGCTTGGCCTTGAACCTGTTCGAGACCTCGTACTTCCTGAGCCGGGAAATCATCGTCGGCGGCACCGGGCAGGGGGCTGGCATGGTGCGCTGGCGCGACGCCCTGTTTACCCTCATGTCACGCAACGCAGGCAGCATCGCCGACTTCTTGCGCCTGCCCGACAACTGCGTGGTCGAGCTGGGGACCCGTGTTCAGATCTGACGGAAGCGCAGCACCCCATCTGTACCCAAGGCCCGGCGCAACCGGCCCGCATGCCACAACAGGTTGAGGTGGGCGATGGCCTCCCCGAGGGCGAAGGTCATCTGGTGCAGGTCGAGTGGGCGGCGGAACATGATGGGTACGACCTCAAAGGCGTTGGCCGCCTGCTTGCTGCACAGATCCATGACTTCGTCCAGCCGCGCCTGATGGTGGGCATGCAACTGCGCGATGCGCGCGTGCAGGCCGCGAAAGGGTTTGCCATGGGCGGGCAGGGTCAGGGTGTTGCCGGGCAGGGGTTTGAACTTGTCGATGGATTGCAGGAACTGCGCCAGTGGGTTGCCTTCGGGTTCGTTCTCATGCACGCTCACATTGGTGGAGATGCGCGGCAGCATCATGTCACCACCAATCAGCACGGGAAGCCCGTGGCCGGAGGCGTCTTCGCAGTACAGCGCAATGTGCTCCGGAGCATGGCCATAGCCGCTGATGCAGCGCCAGTTGCGGCCGCCGATGCGCACCACGTCCCTGTCGTGCAGGCGCTTGTAGGTGCGCGGCACGCTGGGCACCAGGTTGGTGAAGTAGTTCTTGCGGGCACGCACCTGCGCCAGGTCAGCTTCGGACTGCATACCGTGCAGGGCAAAGAAGCGGGCCGAGTCGTCGCCGCCGCCGAAGTTGTCCGGGGCGAGTGTCGCGAGGCGGGCCAGGGTGTAGTCCTGCCCGCTGATCCACAGGCGGCACAGGTGCTCTGGCGTCGTCCAGCGTTCACACAGCCAGGCGGCCAGGCCGATGTGGTCAGGGTGCATGTGGGTGCAGATGACACGCAGCACAGGCAGGCCTCCGAGCTCGTGGTCAAAAATCTGTTGCCATTGGGCGCGCGATTCGTCGCGGGAAATGCAGGTGTCCACCACGGTCCAGCCTTCCATCTGACGGCCCGAGCCGTCCGGGTGGTCCAGGCTGTCGCGCAGCAGCCAGAGATTGATGTGGTTCAGGGCGAACGGCAGACCCATGCGGATCCAACGGATGCCGGGGGCCACTTCGAGGGTGGTGCCCGGTTCAGGCAGGGTGTCGCCAAAGGGGTAATCCAGTTCGCGTTCAAGTTCATTCATGGGAGGGGCGCGGCGCGGGCTGAATTCGGGGAGGATTTGAGCGGATAATCCGATTGACGTTTACGTAAACGTCAATATTCGCCACCATTCTAGGTGGCACATCTGAATGCCCCTGTCACCTTGAGCACCACCTACAGCATCAGCGACCTGGCGCGCGAGTTCGACCTCACCACACGGGCGATCCGCTTCTATGAAGACATGGGTCTGCTGCAACCGCAGCGGGACGGACCCCAGGGGCGCGTGCGCGTCTACACGGCGCGTGACCGCACACGGCTCAAGCTCACCTTGCGGGCCAAGCGCCTGGGGTTTTCGTTGACCGAGGCCAAGGACATCATCGACACCTACGACAGCCCGCGCGACACTGGCCCGCAGTTGAGCAAGTTTCTGGCCGTGCTGGCCGAGCACCGGCGGCAGCTTGAGGTGCAGATGGCAGAGATCCAGGCCAATCTGGCGGAGATCAAGGCGCATGAAAAGGAAGCCCGTGCGCTCCTGGGCGGCACCCGAAACACCCGCACCTCACCCACGGCGCGATAGGAACCCCATGAACAATCTGCCCGGACTCGACTTCCAGCTTGGTGACGACATCAATGCCCTGCGTGATGCGGTGCGCGACTTCGCGCAGGCTGAAATTGCACCGCGCGCGGCGCAGATCGACCGCGACGACCAGTTCCCGATGGACCTGTGGCCCAAGATGGGCGCTTTGGGCGTCCTGGGCATCACGGTGCCCGAGGAGTTCGGTGGCGCCAACATGGGCTACCTGGCCCACATGATTGCCATGGAAGAGATCAGCCGGGCCAGCGCGTCGGTGGGGCTGTCGTTCGGCGCGCACAGCAACCTGTGCGTCA
>JBDKJB010000167.1:0-4973 GCA_039796835.1 Pseudomonadota bacterium
CATGGTGACCACTACGATGATCAGCAGCGAGGTGCCACCAAAATAGAAGGGAACGTTGTACTTCAGAATCAGAAACTCAGGCAGCAAACAAACCAGCGTGATGTAAATGGCGCCGGCGAACGTGAGTCGGAGCAGGATTTTGTCGATGTATTTAGCGGTCTGCTCACCCGGGCGAATTCCGGGGACAAACGCACCGCTCTTTTTCAGATTGTCAGCCGTTTCACGGCTGTTGAACACCAACGCTGTATAGAAGAAGCAGAAAAACACAATAGCAGCGGCATACAACAGGATGTAGATCGGCTGGCCCGGAGTCAGTGAAGAGGCGATGTCCTTCAACCAACGCATGGAATCACCCGTGCTAACCCACCCCACAATCGTGGCCGGCAGAAGAATGATGCTGGAGGCGAAGATGGGCGGAATCACGCCTGACATGTTCAGCTTCAGCGGCAGGTGCGAAGACTGCCCGCCATACACCTTGTTGCCGACCTGCCGACGGGCGTAGTTCACCAGAATCTTGCGCTGACCACGCTCCACAAACACCACGAAATAGACCACCAGGACCACCAACGCGGTAATGAACAGGCCAACGATGATGCTCATCGCTCCAGTACGGATCAATTCACCCATGCCTGCCAAGGCGCCTGGTAAACCAGCGGCAATACCGCCAAAAATCAGGATCGAAATGCCATTCCCCAAACCACGCTCGGTGATCTGCTCGCCCAGCCACATGAGAAACATGGTGCCGGCGGTCAGGGAGACCACGGCAGTCAACCGAAACCCGAACCCCGGAGCAATCACCAAGCCAGGAGAGCTTTCAAGGGCCACCGCAATGCTCAACGACTGGAACAATGCCAAGCCCAATGTCCCATAGCGGGTGTATTGGGTGATCTTGCGCCGCCCTGCCTCACCTTCCTTTTTGAGCTGCTCAAATGCCGGAAGGACGTAGGTCAGGAGCTGCATCACAATGGACGCAGAAATGTAGGGCATGATCCCCAGCGCAAAAATCGTGAACCGTGAGAGCGCTCCACCCGAAAAGACGTTGAACATCCCCAACAAACCACCTTGCTGCCCCTTGAAGAACTGCTGCAGCTGGGAGGGGTCTATGCCAGGGACCGGGATGTGTGCACCGATCCGGTAAACCACCAGAGCAAGCAGCAAAAACACCAGTCGGCGACGGAGGTCGCCGAACTTGCCAGTCTTTGCCAATTGGGCCGCGTTGGTTGCCACTGTGGGTTACCTTGGGTGCTTGAACGTGTGTGGAATCAGGCCAAGCTGCCGCCAGCCGCCTCAATGGCGGCCTTTGCACCAGCAGTTGCACCAACGCCCGTCAGCTTGACAGCTTTGGTCAACGACCCCGTCTTGATGACTTTGACGACCTTGATGTTCTCGCCGATCAAACCCTCTTTTTTGAGAGTCAGCAGATCGACCTCGGAAGCGCCCAGCTTTTCAAGTGTGGTCAGCGTAACTTCGGCGTTGAACTGCAGGGACTGCGACTTGAATCCGCGCTTGGGCAGGCGCCGCTGCAGGGGCATTTGCCCCCCCTCGAAGCCCACTTTGTGGTAGCCACCCGAACGGGACTTTTGCCCTTTGTGGCCCCGGCCCGCCGTCTTGCCCAGGCCCGAGCCAATGCCACGCCCGACACGTCGCTTGGCGTGCTTCGCACCTTCAGCCGGCTGAATCGTATTGAGTTTCATGGGGAGACCTCTCAGAGGACCTTGACCAGATAACTGATCTTGTTGATCATGCCGCGCACAGCAGGTGTGTCTTCGAGCACGCGGGTGCTCGAGATCTTGCGCAGGCCCAGGCCACGCACTGTGGCGCGATGGCTCACCTGGCAGCCGATGGGGCTACGCACCAACTGAACTGTCAGAGTGGATGGTTTGTTTGTCATGCGGAAACTCCCTTCAGGCAAACAGCTCTTCAACCGTCTTGCCGCGTTTGGCAGCCACTTCAGCTGGCGTCGTCGAGTGCGTCAGCGCATCCAGCGTGGCGCGAACCATGTTGTACGGATTGGTGGAACCATGACTTTTCGCCACGATGTCCGTGATCCCCATCACTTCGAAAATGGCACGCATCGGACCACCCGCAATGATGCCGGTGCCTTTGGGGGCCGGCGCCATCATGACGCTGGAAGCCCCGTGCTGACCAGTCACGGTGTGGTGAATCGTGCCATTCTTGAGCGAAACCTTGACCAGCCGACGGCGAGCCTCTTCCATGGCCTTCTGCACGGCAGCAGGAACTTCCTTGGACTTGCCTTTGCCCATTCCAACGCGACCATCGCCGTCACCGACCACGGTCAGCGCTGCAAAACCGAGAATACGACCGCCCTTGACCACTTTGGTCACGCGGTTGATGGCAATCATCTTTTCGCGCAGGCCGTCTTCTGGACCTTCAGCCTTGCCTTGCATTTTTGCTTGAACTTTAGCCATGATGTATTACGCCTGTCTTCGCTTAAAACTGCAAACCTGCTTCACGAGCAGCTTCTGCCAGGGCCTTGATCCGGCCGTGGTAGGCAAAACCGGAACGGTCGAACGCCACCTTGTCGATGCCGACAGCCTTGGCTTTCGTTGCAACGAGTTTGCCCACTTCCACAGCAGCCGCCACGTTTCCACCCTTGCCCGAAGCACCCAGGGTCTTGCGAAGCCCAGCCTCGGCCGTGGACACGCTGACCAACACCTTGGAGCCATCGCCAGAAATGACGCTGGCATAGATGTGCAGATTGGTGCGATTGACCGTCAACCGCGCCACGCCTTGCGTGGCGATGCGGATGCGGGTTTGGCGCGCACGACGCAAACGCTGCTCTTTTTTGTTCAACATGGTGCAGCTCCTTATTTCTTCTTGGTTTCTTTGAGGCTGATCACTTCATCAACGTAGCGGATGCCCTTGCCTTTGTAAGGCTCAGGCGGGCGAATGGCACGAATCTCGGCCGCCACCTGACCCACCCGCTGACGATCCGCTCCCTTGATGACGATTTCTGTCGGGGTGGGCGTCGCAACCGTGATGCCTTTGGGCATTTCTTTGTTGACCGGATGCGAAAAACCCACCGTCAGATTGAGCGTCGCACCTTGGGCCTGGGCCTTGAAGCCCACGCCAACCAGGCTCAACTTTTTCTCAAAGCCCTTGGACACACCAATGACCATGTTGTTGACCAGCTGGCGCACGGTGCCGCTCATGGCGTTTGCTTCGCGGGATGCATTTGCCGGCTCGAAGCTGACCTTGCCGCCCTCATGGACCACCTTGACCAAAGCACTCTGGGCCAAAGACAAGGCTCCGCCGGAGCCTTTGACATTGATTTGCTCGCCCTGCATTGACACATCCACACCAGCGGGGACGACAACAGGCATTTTTCCTACACGGGACATTGTTGATTACTCCTCTCGTGCAGCATCAAGCGACGTAGCACAGCACTTCGCCGCCCACGCCATCAGCCCGGGCCTTGCGGTCTGTCATCACGCCTTTCGGGGTGGTCACGATCGCTACGCCCAGCCCGTTTTGCACCTGGGGAATAGCCCCGGCACCACGGTAGACGCGCAGCCCAGGACGACTCACGCGCTCGATGCGCTCGATCACCGGACGGCCAGCGTAGTACTTGAGGGCAATTTCGAGTTCGGATTTGCCCGCTTCGGTCGTGACCTTGAAGCCATCGATGTATCCCTCGTCCTTCAGGACTTGGGCAATGGCCACCTTGACTTTGGAAGACGGCACAGACACCGTGGTCTTGGCCACCATCTGCGCATTGCGGATGCGCGTCAAGAGGTCAGCAATGGGATCGCTCATGCTCATATTGGGTCTCCTGGCGGCTTACCAGCTGGCCTTGGTGATGCCGGGAATTTCTCCGGCAAAGGCCATTTCACGAATCTTTGCCCGGCCCAGCCCGAAGTGCTGGAACGTGCCACGGGGACGCCCCGTGATCGAACAACGGTTGCGCTGACGCGTCGGGTTGGCATTGCGGGGCAGCTTCTGCAGACCCAAGCGGGCAACCGCGCGCTCTTCGTCGCTCTTCTTTGCGTCAGACGCAATCGCCTTCAGTTCGGCATATTTTTGAGCGTACTTGGCGACCAGCTTGTCGCGCTTCAGTTCACGCTGGATCAATGCTACTTTAGCCACATGCCACCTCAGTTCTTGAACGGGAAACGGAAGCCAGCGAGCAGCGCCTTGCACTCTTCGTCTGTCTTGGCCGTCGTGGTGATGCTGATATTGAGACCACGCAAGGCGTCCACCTTGTCGTACTCAATTTCCGGGAAGATGATCTGCTCTTTGACGCCGATGTTGTAGTTGCCACGGCCGTCAAAAGCGCGCCCGGAGATGCCTCGGAAGTCACGCACCCGGGGCAGGGCAATGGTGACAAAGCGGTCCAGGAATTCGTACATGCGCACGCCACGCAGCGTGACCATGCAACCAATGGCCTGACCTTCGCGGATCTTGAATCCGGCAATGGCTTTTTTGGACTTGGTGACCACCGGCTTCTGGCCGGCAATTTTGGTCAGGTCGCCAACGGCGTTGTCCATGACTTTCTTGTCAGCCACAGCCTCGGACACACCCATGTTCAGGGTGATCTTGGTCAGGCGGGGAACCTGCATGGGCGACTTGTAGCCAAATTTGGCCACCAGCTCCGGTGCAACTTTTTCGCGATAGTGTTGTTGTAGACGTGCCATGTTGTTGGTCCTTACGCCACCTTGATTTCTTCGCCGCTGGACTTGTAAACGCGGACGCGTTTTCCGTCAGCCTGCAGCTTGACGCCCACACGGTCAGCCTTGCCCGTGGCCGCATTGAAAATGGCCAGGTTGGACTGATGGATGGGCATGGCCTTTTCGGTGATGCCGCCCGTGGTGCCCTTCATGGGGTTGGGCTTGGTGTGTTTTTTCACCAGGTTGACGCCATCCACCACCAGGTGGGTGTCGGTCTTGCGCAGCGAAACTTTGCCGCGCTTGCCCTTGTCGCGCCCGGCCAGCACGATGACTTCGTCGCCTTTG
>JBDKJB010000168.1:0-4973 GCA_039796835.1 Pseudomonadota bacterium
TGGCTTCCACAAACAGTCTGAAACCATCGGAGTGGATGCTGCTCCGCGTCCGGACAGCAATTACGGTGTGTCCAAGGCCTTTGGCGAAGACATCTCGCGGTTTTATTTCGACCGCTACGGCATTGAGACGGCCTGTGTGCGAATCGGCTCATCCTTTCCTGAGCCCCGTGACCGGCGCATGCTGTCAAGCTGGCTGAGCTATGGAGATCTGTATCGTCTGATCACTGCTGTGCTGACCACGCCCATCCTGGGCCACAGCATCATCTATGGCATGAGCAATAACCGCAGCACCTGGTGGAGCAACGAGGGCGCGCGGCACATTGGCTATCAACCTGAAGACAGCTCGGAAATCTATCGCGAAGCGCTGTTTGCGCGCACGCCGGCCCCGGACATCACCGACCCGGCCGTCATCTTCCAGGGCGGTGCTTACGTCAAGATGGGGCCCCACAACTGAGACAGGGCTGTACTGGTTTTGCCTAGGTGTGGGGGGTATTTGTTCGATTAACGTACGAATGGCAATCCGCACCTTTTTTCCTGTGTTTCCTTCAATTTTTCTGGAGAATCCCATGACCCTTCGCAGAAGCTTTGTTTCCCTGGCTGTGGCAGCCGTGGCCTTGTCGGCCAGCCTGGCTGCCGTGGCGCAGAACGTCGTGCTCAAGTCGCACGACACCCATCCTGCCGGCTACCCCACCGTTGAAGCCATCGTCAGCATGGGCAAGAAGCTCGATGCTGCCACCAGTGGCCGGATCAAGATCCAGACCTTCCCGGGCGCGGTGCTGGGCCAGGAAAAAGAGGCGGTGGAGCAAACCCAGCTCGGAGCCATCCAGATCGCCCGCATCTCGCTGGGGGTGATCGGCCCCATCGTGCCTGAGGTCAATGTGTTCAACATGCCTTTTGTGTTCCGCAATGAAGCGCACATGCGCGCAGTCATCGACGGAGCGGTGGGGCAGGAACTGCTGGACAAAGTCACCAACAGCCCCGCCAAGCTGGTGGCCCTGGGTTTCATGGACGGCGGCTCGCGCAGTCTCTACACCAAGAAAAAGGTTATGAAGCCCGATGACCTCAAGGGCCAGAAAGTCCGCATGATGGGCAACCCGCTGTTTGTGGACACCATGAACGCCATGGGCGGCAACGGCATCGCAATGGCTTATGGCGAAGTCTTTACATCCCTGCAGACCGGTGTGATCGACGGTGCCGAAAACAACCCGCCCAGCTACTTCACGGCCAATCACTACAACACGCCGGCCAAGTTCTATGCTCAGACCAACCACCTCATCATCCCCGAGATTTTTGTGATGTCCAAGGTGGCCTGGGACAAGTTCAACAAGGCCGACCAGGACCTCATCAAAAAGCTGTCGCGTGAGACGCAGCTAGAGCAGCGTGCCCTCTGGGACAAAGCGGTTGCAGACTACACCGGCAAGCTCAAAGCCGCCGGCGTCGAGTTCGTGCAGGTGGACCAGAAAGCCTTCTACGACGCCACGGCTCCTGTGCGCGCCAAGTACGGTGAAAAACTGGTTGACCTGATGAAAAAGATCGAAGCCGTCAAATAAGCCAGCATTGAGGTTCAACGCGTCATGAAAGATCGTTTGCTGCGTCTGAATGACGCGCTGTACTTGTTCTGCATCTGGGTGTCGGGGCTGTCCATCGTGGTCATGTCCCTGATCATTCCCTGGGGCATTTTCACGCGCTATGTGCTGGGTTCCGGGTCTCAATGGCCCGAACCCATCTCCATCCTTCTGATGGTGACGTTCACCTTCCTGGGGGCGGCGGCGGGCTACCGGGCCGGGGCGCACATCGCCGTGGCCATGGTCACCGACAGGCTCCCTGCGGGCCTGCGGGCCCACCTGGCTTCAGCCATGACGGTCCTGATGGGCCTGGTGTCCGGCTTCATGCTGTGGTACGGCGTCAAACTCTGCATCGCCCTGTGGGGGCAGAGCATCAGCGAGATCCCATCCATCCCGGTGGGTGCCACCTATCTGCCAGTGCCTGTCGGCGGTTTTGTCACGCTGATGTTTGTCATCGAACATCTCTGGCTAGGGCCCCAGGCCCGGCGTGCCGTGGTCACCTACGACCACGAAGTGATGGAGGCAAGCTGAGATGGACGCATTGGTTCTGTTGGGCAGCTTTGCCCTGTTGATGGTGCTGGGCATGCCGGTGGCTTATGCGCTCGGGGTGGCTGCGCTGGTGGGCGCCTGGTGGATCGACATCCCCTTTGACGCCATCATGATCCAGATTGCCGCGGGCGTGAACAAGTTTTCGCTCCTGGCCATCCCTTTCTTTGTGCTGGCCGGCGCCATCATGGCCGAAGGGGGCATGAGCCGCCGCCTGGTGGCTTTTGCGGGCGTGCTGGTTGGCTTCATCCGTGGCGGTCTGTCGCTGGTCAACATCCTGGCCTCGACGTTCTTTGGTGCCATCTCGGGCTCGTCGATGGCCGACACGGCCTCCATCGGCACGGTGCTGATCCCGGAGATGGAGAAAAAGGGCTACCCGCGCGACTTCGCTACTGCCGTCACGGTCAGCGGCAGCGTGCAGGCGATCCTGATCCCGCCCAGCCACAACGCGGTCATTTATTCACTGGCTGCGGGCGGCGGCGTGTCGATTGCGGCGCTTTTCCTGGCGGGAGTGCTGCCCGGGCTGCTGTTGGGTCTGACGCTGGCCATCATGTGCCTGTTCATCGCCAAAAAACGCAATTTCCCCAAAGGCCGCATCATTCCTTTGAAAGAGGCGGTTGGTATCGTCATTGACGCCTTGTGGGGCCTGATGACCATGGTCATCATCCTGGGCGGCATCCTGAGCGGTGTGTTCACCGCCACCGAGTCCGCCTCCATCGCCGTGATCTGGGCTTTCTTCGTCACGATGTTCATCTACCGCGACTACAAGTGGAAAGACCTGCCTAAGCTGATGCACCGAACGGTCAAGACACTGTGCATCGTGATGATCCTGATCGGCTTCGCGTCCGCCTTCGGCTACATGATGACGCTGATGCAGATCCCGCTCAAGATCACCACCCTGTTCACGGAGCTGTCGGACAACCGCTACGTCATCCTGTTCTACATCAACATCCTGCTGCTGGTGCTGGGCACCCTGATGGACATGGCGCCGCTCATTCTCATCATGACCCCGATCCTGCTGCCGGTGGTGAAGCAACTGGGGGTGGACCCGGTTCACTTCGGCATGATCATGATGGTCAACCTGGGCATCGGCTTGCTGACCCCGCCGGTCGGCGGTGTGCTCTTTGTCGGCGCAGCCATCGCCAAGTTGCCGATCGAGCAGGTCACCAAGGCACTGATTCCCTTCTTTGTCGCCATGCTGTTTGTCCTGGCCATGGTGACCTACGTTCCGGCCATTTCGCTTTGGCTGCCTGCGGTGATGATGGCCAAATGAACCATCCGCGCGCGATCCGGACCCATCCTGCCGACAACGTTGCCATCGTTGCCAACGATGGTGGCCTGCCTGCCGGAGCGCAGGTGGAAGGGATCACGCTGATCGACAAGGTTCCCCAAGGGCACAAGTTCAACCTGCTGCCATTGCGCAAGGGTGATGCGGTGTTGCGCTACAACGTGCCGATCGGCTATGCGAAGGAAGACATTGCAGCGGGGCGGTGGGTGCACGAGCGGCTGCTGGACATGCCTGCTGCACGCGAGTTGGATGGCCAGGTGCCTCTGCCGATGGCGACCGTCAAGCCCGCGCCGACGGCGCCTTTGGATGGCTTCAGCTTTGACGGCTTTGTCAATCCCGACGGCAGCGTGGGAACGCGCAATATCCTGGCCATCACCACCACTGTGCAGTGCGTGGCCGGGGTGGTGGCGCAGGCTGTCAAGCGCATCAAGTCCGACCTGCTGCCACAGTTTCCCCATGTGGACGACGTGGTCGGTCTCGAGCATTCCTATGGCTGTGGCGTGGCGATAGACGCCCCCGATGCCGTCATCCCGATCCGCACGCTGCGCAACATCAGCCGCAATCCGAATTTTGGCGGTGAGGTGATGGTGGTCAGCCTGGGCTGCGAAAAACTGCAACCCGACCGCCTAATGCCCCCAGGCAGCTTCGCCATCCATGATGAACGCGACGCCAAGCTGGACACCGTCTGCCTGCAAGACGACGGCCATGTCGGCTTTGATTCGATGATCCAGCACATTGTGGAACGTGCCAGGGTCCATATGCAGCGCCTCAACGCACGGCGGCGGCAGCCTGTCCCCGCCAGCAAGCTGGTGGTGGGTGTGCAGTGCGGTGGATCGGATGCCTTCAGTGGTTTGACCGCCAACCCGGCTGTGGGTGCCATGGCCGATTTGGTCGTGCGGGCGGGCGGTACGGTGATGTTCAGCGAGAACACCGAGGTGCGCGATGCGGTGGAGCAGCTCACCTCACGTGCGGCCAGCCCTGAAGTGGCCCAAGGCATCGTGAAGGAGCTGGCCTGGTACGACGCCTACCTGCAGCGTGGCCAGGTGGACCGCAGCGCCAACACCACGCCTGGCAACAAGGCGGGCGGCCTGTCCAACATCGTTGAAAAGGCCATGGGCAGCATCATCAAGAGTGGCAGCCAGGCCATCAGCGGAGTCTTGCCCCCGGGTGAAAAGCTCAGCGACCATCAGTTGCGGGGTTTGGTCTATGCCGCCACGCCCGCCAGCGACTTCATCTGCGGCACCCTGCAGCTGGCAGCGGGCATGAACCTGCATGTGTTCACCACCGGCCGGGGCACGCCCTACGGTCTGGCGGAATGCCCGGTCGTCAAGGTCGCAACACGCAGTGATCTGGCCCGCCGCTGGCATGACCTGATGGATGTCAACGCAGGTCGCGTGGCCGACGGCGAGCTGAACACCGAACAACTCGGTTTTGAGATGTTTCAGCTCATGCTCGATGTGGCCAGCGGGCGCGTCAAGACCTGCGCCGAAAAACTTCAGCTGCACAACAGCCTGGTGCTGTTCAACCCAGCGCCCGTCACCTGATTTTTCACCTCGCGCCGGACTGCGGCCAGT
>JBDKJB010000169.1:0-4959 GCA_039796835.1 Pseudomonadota bacterium
GGCCCGGCCACTCCTTCGATGGCGCCTTTGCCGCCGAATTCAGCCTTGTTTTCGCCCTTGGCCAGCTTCTTTTCGGTCGCATAGCTCAGAAACGTCGGAATCTCGGTGCCACCCGCCGGGATGCAGCCAAAAGGCGCCCCGATCGCGGTGCCCCGCAGCCAGGCGGGGACGGAGCGCCGCCAGTCGCTGGAGCTCATGGTCACCCGGCTCATCTGGTTGGCAGTCTCGGTGTCTTTGCCCTCGAACAACACCACGTGCAGGGCTTCGGCCACTGCAAACAGGCCCACGGCCACCAGGACGATTTCGATGCCGTCCAACAACTCCGGGGTTTCTGCCGTGTAGCGCGCCTGCCCGGAGATCTGGTCCATGCCGATGAGGCCGATGGCCAAACCAATGAACAGCGCGGTGATGCCGCGCAGGGTGCTCTGGCCAAGCACGGCACTCACCGAAACCAACGCCAATACCATGAGCATGAAATACTCGGGCGGCCCCAGTTTGACAGCGTGCTCCGCCACAAAGGGTGCCAGCAGGGTGACCATCACCGTAGCAATCGTCCCCGCCACAAAGCTGCCAATGGCCGCCGTCGCCAGGGCTTGCCCCGCCCGCCCGCTCTTGGCCATCTTGTTGCCTTCCATGGCCGTGACCATGGTGGCCGTTTCACCTGGGGTGTTGAGCAGGATGCTGGTGGTGCTTCCACCGTACATCGCTCCGTAGTAAATGCCGGCAAAGAAAATCATCGAGGCCGTCGCGTCCACCTTGGCGGTGATCGGCAGCAACATGGCCACCGCCGTGGCAGGACCGATGCCGGGCAGAACGCCCACCGCTGTGCCCAGAGCACAACCCACCAAAGCCCACATCAGATTCGCAGGCGTCCCCGCCGTGGCAAAACCTTGGAGCAATGCTGACCAGACATCCATCAAAGCCACCCCGTTTTCGTCAAACCCGGCAGATTGATTGCCAGAAACTGCGTGAACATCCAGTACACCGGAGCTGCAATGCAGGCCCCCGACACCGCATCCCGCGCAACGGCCAACAGGCCGTGCGGTTCACCGCGCGAGCGCCGCAGGCCTTGGGCTGCCAGCATGAAACACAGCGCGCAACTCAGGATGAAGCCAATGGAGGTGATCAGCAGGGCATTGAGCAGCAAGCCTGCGCTCATCCACGCCAACCCAACCCAGTAGGCTGCAGGCTCAGCGCCTTCAGGCTCCTCGTCCATGTGGCGAAACCCGCCCGAGCGGGCTTCGCGGATCAAACCCAGGCCGCACGCCGCCAGGACGACCGCCACCACCCAGGGCAGGAAGTTCGGACCCACGCCCGAATATCCAGCCTGCGACGAGATATCCGCAGCTCCAAGTGCCAGCACAGCGGCCAGCACCAGGACGCCGACGCCCACCAGGGTCTGTTTGAGAATACGGGTCGCGTCAGACATCAGACCATGCCAGACTTGACCATCGTCGCACGCAGGGAGGCGAAATCGTTGTCAACGAAGTCCTCGAACTCCTTGCCCGCCAGAAGAGCCGGCGTCCAGTTGTTTTTCTCCAAAGCTTCGCTCCAGACCTTGGATTTGGTGGCTTTGATGACCAAGTCCGTCAGGACCTTGCGCTGCTCGGCACTGATGCCAGGTGCACCATACACCCCACGCCAGTTGCCGATCTCGACACCAATGCCCTGTTCCTTGAGCGTCGGCACATTGATGCCCTTGAGGCGCTGGCCCGATGTCACGCCAATCGCTCGCATCTTGCCGCTGGCGATGTGCTCTGAAAACTCACTGTAGCCACTGCCTCCCACCGTGACGTTGCCACCGAGGATGGCCGCCGTGGCCTCGCCGCCCCCACGGAAAGCAACATAGTTGATCTTGCTGGCATCCACACCCACCTCGCGTGCGATCATCGCCGCGGCGATATGCTCGGTGGATCCGCGCGAACCCCCGCCCCACTTGACGCTGCCTGGGTCTTTCTTGAGTTGCGCCACCACATCTGCCATCGTCTTGAACGGAGAGTTGGCAGGCAACACAAAAACGTTGTATTCGCTGGTCAGGCGAGCAATGGGTGTGCAGGTGCTCAGGTCCACCTTCGGTTTGGCGGTGATGATCCCGCCCAACATGACCGCTCCCATCACCATCAGAGCATTCGGATCCCCTTTGGCGGCATTGACAAACTGCGCCAGGCCAATCGCCCCAGCCGCGCCACCTTTGTTCTCGAAGTTGACCGAATCCGCCACCTTGGCGTCCTGCAGGGCCCGGCCCAGGGCACGGCCCGTGGTGTCCCAGCCGCCGCCCGGGTTGGCGGGAATCATCATTTTGATGTTGGCCGCAGCCTGGGCTGACAAGGGCAGGCCACCCGCAGCAGCCAGGGCCGCTACAGCCTTCAGAAAATCGCTTCGACGCATGTGAATCTCCTCAAAAAAGCGACGCGCAACAACATGCTGCGCTGCACACGCGAATGATGCCCCAAGCCAGGCCATTTTTTTGAGCCCAAGCACCTCAATTTGGCTAGGGCTTGCCCCAAGCCTCTAAGTGGTCTCACGTACCATCGGCCCATGCCACATCATCAAAACGTGTCGTCCGGCCCCCTGGCCGGCGTCAAGGTTCTGGACCTCACCACGGTGGTGCTGGGTCCTTTTGCCACGCAGACCCTGGCCTCTCTGGGTGCCGAGGTCTTCAAGATCGAGCCCCCGCAGGGCGACAACCTGCGCATGATTGGCCCGGCCCGCCACCCCGGCATGGGACATTTGTTTCTGCATGCCAATCACGGTAAAAAAAGTGTGGTGCTGGACCTGAAGCTGCCTGCCGCCCGCGAAGCGCTGCTGACCATGGCCGAGCAGTGCGACGTGCTCATCAGCAACGTGCGTCCGGCCGCGATGGCGCGTCTGGGGTTGGGGTATACCGACGTTGCGACGCGGTCACCGCGCATCATCTATGTGAGCTGTTGCGGCTATGGACAAGAAGGCCCCTACGCTGCCAAGCCGGCTTACGACGACCTGATCCAAGGCTCCGCAGGCATCCCTTGGCTCATGCAGCAGTATGGCTCGCCCGAGCCAGGGTACGCGCCGGTCACTCTGGCGGACCGAGTCACCGGCCTGCATGCGGTCTATGCGGTCACGGCGGCCCTGTTCGCTCGCGAGCGCACAGGCCTGGGGCAGCATGTGGAAGTGCCGATGTACGAAGCCCTGGTGCAGTTTGTGCTCGGCGACCACTTGGGCGGCCTGAGTTTCGACCCCCCCGAAGGGCCTGGAGGGTATGCCCGGCTGGTGTCTCCCCACCGCAAACCCTATCGAACGGCTGACGGCCACCTCTGTGTGCTGATCTACGTGGATAAGCACTGGAAGGCCTTTTTTGCTGCCCTGGGTGAGCCTGAGATGATGCGAGACCCCCGATTTACCAGCCATGCTGCACGGGCGGCGCACATTGACGCGGTCTACGAATATGTCTCGCGTCGCATGGCCGAGCGCAGCACAGCGGAGTGGCAGACCCTTCTTACTGCAGCTGACATCCCCAACATGCCGATTCAGTCGCCGCAGGATCTCGTCGATGACCCTCACCTGCAGGCTGTAGGGTTCTTCAAGAGCTACGACCACCCGAGCGAGGGTCGTGTCCGTACGATGCGCACCCCCTCGCGATGGTCGGGCACGCCTGCCCCTGATGCGTTGTCACCTGCCCCCCAACTGGGGCAGCACACGGAAGAAGTGTTGCGGCAATTCGGCTGTGGCGTGACCAGTTCCCCGCGAGCCTGAGCAATGGTCAGCGGCGTCAACCGCGTTTTGACGGGGGTGGCGTACGGGAAGGTTCACTGAACTGGCTGCGCTTCCATTCACCGTAGATCTCATTGCCATGTCGCATCTCTTTGGCTGCTTTGCGCAATTGGCGAATCCTCAGAGCGCGCCACACCGACCAAACCAGCACTGGCAACGCAGCCACAGCCAGCAGGATCATCAGAACGATGAAATGGTCTTTCCCCATATCAGGCAACAATGGGGTGGCTGATGGGACTCGAACCCACGACAACAGGAATCACAATCCTGGACTCTACCAACTGAGCTACAGCCACCGCAGAGTCAGGAATTATAGCGGACCCGACTTTCAGCCCAGTGGCGCCGGAGCTGGCTTGGGCACCAGAATCTGCACCTTGAAGCGTTCCTTGAGCAACCTGTAATAGGCTTGAGCTTCCGCGTTGCTGAAGCCTGCAGCAACCTGTAGAACTTCTTGCGCGGCAGTGGCGGGCTCAGGGGTACTGCGTGCGGTAATTGAATTGACTTTCACGACGGCATAGCCCTGCCTTCCTAAGTCCACCCCAACCCATGCGGGCAGTGTGCTTGCAACAGCCTTGAGGCTGGCTTCGACCACCTTGGTTGGAACCTTGTTGGGTGCATCGCGTGACACCTGCACCGCAGGGGGCAAATTCGCTGCGAGTGCGGGAGTTGCCTTCCAGGTCGCCAGTTTCTGCTCCCCTTCTGCGCGCGCCAGTTCGAGGGCCTTCTGGGTCGCAAAACGTTCACGTACCTCCTTTTTTACCTCTTCGAGCGGCATGACTCGCGCAGGCGAATAGCTCACGACCCGAGCAGCCACCATCTGGTTGGGCGCAGTCTCAATGGCTTCAGTGTTACGCTTTTTTTCCAGTGCGTCAGGCCCAAAAATGGCGCCGAGCAACTTGGCATGATTCAATTCGGCCGGCATTCCAGGAATCGGGGTGCGCCCCAAATTGGCCGCTGTTCGGATGGGCAACTTGAGTTTGTCGGCCACAGGCTTGAGGCTGTCCGACTGCTCGTACACGCCATTGGAAAAGCTTTCTGCCAATTCAGCGTACTTCTGCTTGGCTTGCTGGCTCTTGAGATCGGCCTCGATGCCGGCGCGCATCTCATCAAAGCTTTTCACTTTGGGGGTCTTGATGTCCGTCACTTTGATGATGTGGTAACCAAAATCAGATTCCACCAGGTCACTGACCTCACCTTGCTTCAGCGCAA
>JBDKJB010000170.1:0-4949 GCA_039796835.1 Pseudomonadota bacterium
GCCCTTGTCGTCAAACTGGGTGTCCATGATGACACCGGGATGCTTCTTGGCGCTGATTTTGAAACCCTTCATGGCCTGAGCAACGGCTTTGCGGTCGAGTTTTCCGGCTTTTTCAATGGCTGCCTTCATGGTGTACACACCGGTGTATCCCTTGATGCCATTGTGATCGGTGAAATAGTTATAAGTCTTGTAAAACTTGGCCTTGAACGCCAGCATCTCGGGAATGGGCGCATCGATCGTCAGACCAACGTGGGCAAATGCGCCTGTGGCTGCATCGCCTGCCAACTCGATCACCTTCTGGCCGGTCAAGGTGGTCTCACCGATCAGCGGCTTGTTGTAACCCTGTTTTTTGAACTCGCGCAGGGCACGGGCGGATTCTTCCTCTGTCACATAAACGAAGGTCGCATCGGCGTTGGTATTTTTGGCGCGAATCACCGCAGAGGAAAAATCGAGCTGGTTGGGTTCGGTGGCGATTTCAGCCAAGATCTTGGTCGGACTGTCTTTCAGATTGGCCACGATGGCGTCCCGGCCTCCCTTGCCGAAGTCGTTGTTCTGGTAGATCACAGCAATGGTCTTGTATTTGCTGGTGATGTACTTGGAAATCTTGGGGAAGGACGTGGCCTGTCCGAAGCTGGTCCGGAAGATGTAGGGGTTGCCTTGAGCGGTGATGGCAGAGGCTTCGCCGCCCGTCCAGTTCGGTACTTCAGCTTTTCGGCTTTCAGCCATCGAGACGAGGATCGACCCAGAGAACACCGGGCCGAAGATCGCGAACGCGCCATCATCAATGGCCTTCTGCGCCAACCCCTTGGCGACGCCGGGGTTGGTCTGGGTGTCGGCCTCGGTCAAGGCGATTTTCTTGCCCAGGATGCCGCCGGTGGCATTGATTTCGTTGACCGCAAGTTTGACACCGTCCCGAAAGTTGGTGCCCGACACCACGCCGCCGCCAGACAGTTCGACGATGGCGGCTACTTTGATGGTATCTTGAGCGTAGCCCCCCGCAGAGGCCATCAGCACACTGCAGGCCGCGATCAATTGGACGGAATTTCGTTTGTTCATGAGATGTCTCCAGGCAGAGTTTGATTTGGAACGTTGGAAGCCAAAAATGCGACTGTAGTGCCATTGGGCTTCAAATCTTCTACGGATTTTGGAAGATTTGTCCGATTATCGAACAAAAAAGTTCGATAATCGTTCTTATGGCGGGTTATCACTAGGCAAATGTCCGTGGCACCGAACAGCATGGCCCATCCACCTGACCTGGACAGGCGGGACTGGATCGCCGGTCTGCAGAAAGGGCTGGGCCTGATCGAGGCGTTTGACTATGCCAATCCCCGGATGACCTCCGCCCAGGCAGGCGTGCGCGCGGGGCTGACCCGCACAGCTGCGCGCAGGCATCTGCTGACGTTGGTCCATCTGGGCTATGCGGCGACAGACGGGAAATTGTTCTGGCTCACGCCCGCCGTGCTGCGCCTGGGGCACTCTTACGTGGAGTCTGCTCGTTTGCCACGCATCGTGCAGCCGTTCCTGCAGCGGGTGACGGCCGGTACGTCCGAGACCGCCTATATGAGCGTGCTGGACGGCGGCGATCTGGTGTGCATTGCGCGCAGCGGCAGCAACCTCTACATGAACACGGGCTATGTGGTGGGGGGGCGAGTGCAGGCGCAAGTCACATCGGCCGGCATGCTGCTGCTGGCGCTGTCCGACTCCCAGTGGCTGGACCAATGGTTTGACAGCCAACAGTTCAAACCCTACACCTCCCATACGGTCACGGACGCCCAGGAATTGCGCGCCGCGATGGCCCTGGTGCGCAGGCAACGCTGGTGCCTGTCCGAGCAGCAACTCGAGCTCGACATGCGTGGCATTGCCGTGCCCTTGATGGATGCGCGTGGCGAACTGGTGGGCGCGATCAATGTCACCATGCCCATGGGTCAGGAAACCGCCGCCAACGCGGTGCGCAGGGTGCTGCCTACGCTGATGGAAACGGCGAAGGGCCTGCGCAACCTGTTGTGACCCGGTCGACCCGCGCACAGGCGTGCCGGGCGGCCAAATAGCCAAACACCACGGACGGTCCGATGGTGATGCCCGGCGCTGCGTACACCCCACCCATGATCGAATGCATGTCATTGCCGACCGCATACAACCCATCGATCGGAGCCGTGCCAGTTGACTCCTCGCTGGAACGCAGTACGCGGGCGTGCTCATCCGTGACGAACCCGGTCGCGGCACCGATGTCACCCGGATACAGGCGGACTGCATAGAACGGGGCCCGCTCGATGGGTCCGAGGTTCGGGTTCTTGCCCGGCGCAGATGCGTCGCCGATGTTGTGCTGGTACGCTGTGACGCCGCGCTGGAATTCAGGGTCCACGCCCTCGCGGGCAAACCGGTTCATGTTCTCGACACTGGCGATCAGACCAACCGAATCGATTCCCAGCTGGCTGGCCAATGCGTCCAGAGTGTCACCAGCCCACAAATAGCCATCGGCCAGGAACCCGGCCAGATCTTTGGGACTGGCCCCTGGGCGCACCATGCCCATGCCATAGGTGTACACGGCCTTGGCATCGCCGATCAGGTAACAGGGGATGGCAGGAGACACTTGGTGGGCGGTTTGCATGGCCAGGGCAAACAGGTGATAGGAGGTGCTCTCATTGACAAATCGCAGACCGGCCTGGTTGACTGCCAGCATGCCTGGCTTGGCGCGGTCCATGACAAAGTGGGGGAACACTGCAGTGCTGCCGTCTGGTCGGGCACGCAGTGACACGGGGGCCCAAAACGCGTGGCTCAATCCTCCTTCGCCATAGTGGCCCCCAAGCGCCCGGACCAAGCCATGCGCCTCCCCGGTGTGCCCTGGCGCCCCTGGGCACCACCGGGGGTCAGCGCCGGGCAGCATCGTGCGGCGCAGCTCCGGGTGACGGTTAAACCCGCCGCTGGCCAGCACCACTCCCCCCCGAACCTCGACGCGTCGCTTCACATCGCCCTTGTGCAGGATCACTGAATCGACACCCGTACCGGTTTGACTCAGCTGGGCCACAGAGGTGTTGAGCGCCAGGCACACAGAATGCTGTCCGGCCAGTGAATGGAGCAGACGACCCACCAGGGCATTGCCCATCACGAGCCGCGTGCCGCGAGGGTGGTTCAGGCGGTCCAGGGCATGCCGAAACAGAATCCGGACCGAATGGCGCAATGAGACCCACGATTTCGACAGGCCAAGCAAATGGTTGATGTCGGTCCGGTCGACCATCATGCCGCCCAGCACCGTGAACTCCGGGATGGGGGGGCGCAACAGCGGAAAGAGGTCTCCCAGCAGACGGCCGTCAAAAGGCAATGGCTCCAGCGCCCTGCCGCACAGGGTGGATCCGTCAAGCTCGGAGATGTAATCCGGGTGTTTGGGATAAGGGCGGAACTTCACCGAGGACCGGTCTTCCAGCGTTTTCACGGCGGCAGCCCCGTGCTGCAGAAAAGCCTGCCTCAGCGCGGCCGGGGAGCGTTCACCGATGGCGTTGTTCAGGTACTTGCGCGCCTCGTCCACAGTGTCTGTGGGGTTCACGGCGGCAGCGTGGTGCGTGCCGGGCACCCACGTTGTGCCGGCAGACCAGGCGGTGGTGCCGCCCACATGGCCGGTGCGCTCCACCAGGAGCACCTGTTTGCCTGCCAGCGCTGCGAACAATGCGGTGGCCATGCCTGCGCCTCCTGCCCCCACCACCACCAGATCAAAGATGGGTGAGTCACCCAGATCGCCCAGAGATTGCAGTACCTGCATTTCAGTGGGCCAGCAGGAAGTCGACCATCAGATCGCGCACGCTGGCGAACATATCGGAGCCCGTGATGGTGTTGCAACCCCGTGCCCGCGCAACGGCAATGAAAGGTGTGATGGGGGGCGCGGTAACCACACAGCCGCAAAACATGGCCGCACAGAGGAGTTCTGTCCTGAATGGCAGCGGATCCGTCGGTCCCATGCCCATCGGCGTTGCGTTCAGGACAAGGTCAAACCCAGACGGGTCTGAACTACCGGCCATGACTTTGCATGCGCTCAAAGTGGCGAGCCGGTTTATCAGCTTGTTGCGCCTGGCGCTGTCGGGGTCATGGACGGCCAGTTCGCTTACCCCGGCAGTCACCAGTGCGTGGGCAATGGCGGAACCGGCCCCACCGGCGCCGGCCAACAGCGCCCGTTTGCCGCGCGGTTCGCAGGCCTGGCGCCGCATCGCCGTCACAAACGCCTGCCCGTCAAACATGTCACCGTGCCAACTACCGTCTGCGTTGCGGCGCATGGTGTTGACGGCGCCCAGGAATTTGGCCCTGTCGGACAGCGTGACGCACAGTTCGGCGCAGGCAAACTTGTGAGGCACTGTGGCAATGATGCCATCCACGTTCTGAGCCCAGCTGAGTCCGGTGAGCCAGTCGGCCAGGTGATCTGGGTGGACGTGAGCGGGCACACACACAGCGTTGTGTCCATGGTGCGCAAATGCGTCGGTCATGCCGGAGGGTGACTTCACTTGCGCGATCGGATCGCCGACGATGAAATGCAGGCGCGTGGCGCCACTGAGAGTGCTGCTCATGATGAACGCTGAGGGCAACGAGAGAGGCACCATCATAACAAAATTGGAATTTAATTCCAAAATGGAAAGATATTCCAGAAATTGATAGAATCTTCCCGCAACCCAACCCTCCATGTGGGTTGTGGAGATTGCATGAAGTACATTCGATTGGCCTTGGTCGGCGCCGGGGCCATTGCTCGCACCCATCTGGACCGAATTCACCGCAGCGGCAACCTTCAGCTGGTGGGCCTGGCTGATCCTGCACCCGGCGCTCAAGGACTGGCCGATTCGCTGGGCGTACCGGCGTTTGTCGATCATCGCCAACTTCTGGACACCGTGAAGCCCCAGGGGGTGATCATTGCCACCCCCAATCAGCTTCACTGGCCCGTGGCTCTGGATTGCCTGCAGCGGGGTGTGGCG
>JBDKJB010000171.1:0-4940 GCA_039796835.1 Pseudomonadota bacterium
ACTGCGCCGTGGGCAGGCCACAGCCAATCATCAGTTTGGCAATCCGGCCAGCGTGCTCGTCGGCGATTTTCTGTATTCCCGAGCCTTCCAGATGATGGTCGAAGCAAACGACATGCGGGTCATGCAGGTCCTGGCTGATGCGACCAATGTCATTGCAGAGGGTGAAGTGCTGCAGCTGATGAACATGCACAACCCCGACCTGGATGAAACGGCCTACCTCCAGGTCATCCGCTCCAAGACCGCCAAACTGTTCGAAGCCAGCGCCCGCGTCGGGGCCATCCTCGCGGGAGCTTCGACGGCGGCGGAAGACGCCTGCGCAGAATACGGGCAGGCACTGGGTACCGCCTTCCAGTTGATTGACGACGTCCTGGATTACGCCGGCAGCACTGAACGTCTCGGAAAAAATATCGGCGATGACCTGCGGGAAGGCAAGGCCACCCTGCCCTTGATCGCTGCGCTCCAGCGCGGCAATCCACAGCAGCAGCAGGTTGTGCGCCAGGCTATCATGACCGGCGAAGTGAGCGGCCTCAACGAGATTGTCGACATCGTCAAAAGGACGGGCGCACTGGATGTGGCCCGCTCCGCCGCCGCCGCCGAAGCCAGGCGCGCGTGTGATGCTGCACGCCAGTTGCCGGTCAATGCGCACAGCGCGTGTTTGCTAGAATTGGCGGCTCAGCTGTTGACTCGCGACCATTGATGCCCTGCATCCTGCGCGTGACACACGGGGTGTAGCTTAGCCTGGTAGAGCGCTACGTTCGGGACGTAGAGGCCGGAGGTTCGAATCCTCTCACCCCGACCAAAAATCAAAGCAGCAAACCTTGGTGTTTCGCGCCTCTCGTAGTACATTCGAGGGCTATGGCTGCCGTCGAAAACGCGTCTCGCAACCCTCCCATTTCCCCCAACGGCTCCGGCCCAGGCGCTTCAGCGCTCCCGGGCTTGGGCAGAGCCTTGGTGGTGGCCGGCAAACTCGGACAGAAGTCAGCGGAAGACATTTTCAAGAAAGCCCTGACCAACAGGACCAGTTTCATCGCTGAACTGACCGGTTCAGGGGCTGTCTCGGCATTTGACCTGGCGCACACCATGTCGTCCGCTTTTGCAGCTCCACTGGTGGACTTGGACGCCATCGACATCCAACGCCTGCCCAAAGGACTGTTGGACAGCAGGATTTGCGCCGCCTACCGCATTCTGGTGCTGTCCAAGCGCAACAACCGCTTGATTGTTGCCACCGCCGACCCCTCAGACCAGGAAGCTGTTGAGAAAATCACCTTCTCGAGCCAGATGGGGGTGGACTGGGTCATCGCTGAATACGACAAGCTCCTCAAAGTGGTCGAAGCCAACTCAGCTTCCGCTACCGAGACGATGGAAGAGATCATCGGCACGGAGTTCGAGTTTGATGAAGCCGCTTCCGATGGTCCGGACAGCGAGCAGCAAGCTTCCGACGTGGACGATGCCCCGGTCGTCAAATTCCTGCACAAGATGTTGCTTGACGCCTACAGTCAACGGGCCTCGGACCTGCATTTCGAACCGTATGAGTTCAACTATCGCGTGCGATTCCGCATCGATGGCGAGCTGCGGGAGGTAGCCTCACCCCCTGTTGCGATCAAAGACAAGCTCGCTTCGCGCATCAAGGTGATTTCCAAGCTTGACATCTCAGAAAAGCGGGTGCCGCAAGACGGCAAGATGAAACTCAAGATCGGGCCCAACCGGGTCATCGATTTCAGGGTCAGCACGCTGCCGACCCTGCATGGTGAAAAAGTGGTGATCCGCATTCTGGACCCCAGTTCCGCAAAATTGGGCATCGATGCCCTGGGCTACGAGGCGGATGAAAAAGAGCGTCTGATGCAGGCCATCACCAGGCCTTATGGCATGGTTCTGGTCACGGGGCCGACGGGTTCTGGCAAGACGGTTTCTCTGTACACCTTCCTGAACATCCTCAACCAGCCCGGAACCAACATTGCCACGGCCGAAGACCCTGCAGAGATCAACCTGCCTGGCGTCAATCAGGTCAACGTCCATGAAAAGGCAGGCCTGACATTTGCCACGGCATTGCGTGCTTTCCTGCGACAAGATCCCGACGTCATCATGGTGGGTGAAATCCGTGATCTGGAAACCGCCGACATCGCCATTAAGGCAGCCCAGACGGGCCACATGGTGCTCTCGACCCTACACACCAACGACGCCGCATCGACGATTGTGCGTTTGCGCAACATGGGTATCGCGCCTTTCAACATCGCTTCCAGCGTCGTGATGATCACCGCCCAGCGGCTCGCGCGCCGCCTGTGCCCCAATTGCAAGGCGCCTGTGGATCTTCCCAAAAAAGCCTTTTTGGATGCAGGGATGTCTCCCGAAGACGCTGCCGGCAGCTGGATCAGCTACAAGCCTGTGGGGTGCTCCGCTTGCAACGAGGGTTATAAAGGTCGGGTCGGCGTCTATGAAGTCATGCCCATTTCAGATGCCATGCAGCGGCTGATCCTCAAAGATGCCACGGCACTGGACCTGGTGGAGCAAGCACGCAAGGAAGGTGTGCGTTCCTTGCGGCAGTCCGGCTTGCTGAAGGTTCGCCAGGGCCTGACCTCGATGGAAGAAGTCCTGGCCGTCACGAACGAATGAACTTGAGGTCTCAACAACACCATGGCAACTGCTAAATCCAAGGAAACCAAAGAGTTTGTCTTTGAGTGGGAAGGCAAAGACCGCAATGGGAAGCAGGTGCGCGGCGAGATGCGCGCTTCGGGGGAAAACCAGGTTCATTCTGCATTGCGCCGGCAGGGCATCACTCCGGGCAAGGTGAAAAAACGCCGCACCAGTGGTGGCTCGGCCATCAAACCCAAAGACATGGCCATCTTCACCCGGCAGTTGGCCACGATGATGAAGGCGGGGGTGCCGCTACTGCAGGCCTTTGACATCGTCGGACGCGGAAACCCGAACCCAAGGGTCACCAAACTGCTCAACGACATTCGCACGGACGTCGAGACGGGCACCGGTCTGAGCGTCGCATTCCGTAAATATCCGCTGTATTTCGACAACCTGTATTGCAATCTGGTGGAGGCCGGTGAATCCGCGGGTATTCTGGATCAGCTGCTGGATCGCCTCGCCGTGTACATGGAGAAAACCGAGGCCATCAAGTCCAAGATCAAGTCAGCACTGATGTATCCGATTTCAGTGCTCATCGTCGCCTTTGTGGTGGTGACAGTGATCATGATTTTTGTGATTCCTTCTTTCAAGCAGGTGTTTACATCCTTCGGTGGCGAGTTGCCCGGCCCCACGCTGATGGTCATTGCCATGAGCGAGTTTTTTGTCAGCTACTGGTACCTCATCTTCGGTGGCATCGGCGGTGGGCTCTACTTTTTCATGGAATCATGGAAACGCAATGAGGCGATGCAAGCCTTCATGGATCGGTTGATGCTGAAATTGCCCATCTTCGGCACCCTGGTCGAAAAATCTTGCATCGCCCGATGGACACGTACCCTCTCCACGATGTTTGCCGCAGGCGTGCCTTTGGTGGAGGCTCTTGACTCCGTTGGAGGTGCTTCTGGCAACCATGTGTTCCTCACTGCCACGCAGAAGATACAACACGAGGTGGCCACCGGCACCGCCTTGACAGTGGCCATGACCAACGCCAACCTCTTTCCCTCGATGGTGTTGCAAATGTGCGCCATCGGTGAGGAGTCCGGCTCGATTGACCACATGCTCGGCAAGGCCGCGGACTTTTTCGAAGCCGAAGTTGACGACATGGTGGCGGGCATCTCGAGCCTGATGGAACCGATCATCATCGTGATTCTGGGAACGGTCATTGGAGGCATTGTGGTGGCCATGTACCTGCCGATCTTCAAGTTGGGCCAAGTGGTCTGATGCCTGACACGATGTGGGTTGACGCTCTGGCGCTGGGAGTGCTGGGCCTGGTGATCGGCAGTTTTCTGAATGTAGTGATTTTCCGGTTGCCCAAAATGATGGACCGGCAATGGAAGCAGGAGTGTGCCGAGTTATCTGGAGCCCCGATGACTGAAGAGCCGGTCTTCAACTTGATGGTGCCTCGCTCCCGCTGTCCGCACTGCAACCATCAAATCCGCTGGTATGAAAATGTCCCCGTGCTTAGCTACGCTGTGTTGGGTGGCAAGTGTTCCAGTTGCAAGACCCCCATCAGTCTGCGCTACCCGTCTGTGGAGCTGGCCACCGGGGTTTTTTTTGGGTTGGTGGGCTGGAGGTATGGTTTGTCGGTCAGTGGTGCGTGCTGGGCGGCATTTGTGGCTGGATTGTTGGCCTTGTTCTGGATTGATTTTGACACCCAACTTCTACCAGATGACATCACCTATCCGTTTCTTTGGCTTGGCTTGATTGCATCAGCAATTGGGGTGATCGCAGTCCCGTTGAAATCGGCTGTCCTGGGAGCTACCTTTGGTTATTTAGCACTTTGGGTTGTGTACCATGTCCATCACTTTGTCACAGGCAAAGAAGGTTTCGGATATGGTGATTTCAAACTCCTTGCCGGCTTGGGGGCATGGTTCGGACATGAGCACTTGATTCCCATCATTTTGATGTCTTCGATTGTCGGAGCCTTGGTGGGCGGACTTCTGCTACTCGTTGGCAAACTTGCCAACAAAGATGTCCATATTCCCTATGGCCCTTTTCTGGCGGGCGCTGGACTCGTACTTCTTGCGTGCGGACCTCAGCAAGTCCGAAATTGGCTGCCATTTGCTTACGCGTTGTAGTTCTTGTCTCCACACCACATGCTCCGTCTAGGGTTAACCGGTGGCATCGGCAGTGGAAAAAGCACTGTGTCTGCCATGTTCGTGACCCTGGGCGCGCGTCTGATCGACGCAGATGCCATTTCTCGCGATCTGACAAAGCCCCAAGGACTGGCCATGGAGGCCATACGGCGACGTTTCGGGGATAGTGTCATCACCCCAGAAGGAGCTCTGGATCGAGAGCGGATGCGGTCTTTG
>JBDKJB010000172.1:0-4935 GCA_039796835.1 Pseudomonadota bacterium
ACGGCGCCAAAAACGCCTTTTTGGTTTTTTTTATCGTCATCACTGTACAGCTGTGCGTGACGATCCAGCATCTGGTGGCCCGCTACCGGAAATGGCCCCCCACAGCGCCCGACATCAGCCAAAGCTTCAACTGGCGGGGGTGGCTAATCGCCGTGTTTGTCGCGGGCCTGGCTGGCGCCTTGCTCAGTGGCATCACTCCGTTTCCGCCGGCGCAGGCATTTGTGATGGCTGTGATTGCAAGCGCAGCCGGTACTTTGGGGCATTTTGTGATGAAAGCCTTGAAGCGGGACCGCGGGATACCCAACTGGGGTGGGCAAATTGCCTCTGTCACGGGAGCGGGGGGGCTGCTCGAACGCGTCGATGCGCTGTGCTTTGCGGCACCCGTGTTCTTTCACTCCCTTCGCTGGTACTTCAGCCTCTGACATGAGGGTACTTGGCATTGACCCCGGCTTGCGCACGACTGGCTTCGGCGTGGTGGATGTCGACGGCAGCCGCCTGACCTATGTCGCCAGCGGCACAGTCAGCACCACGAGCGCTGGGGCTGCACTGCCTGCACGGCTCAAGGTGCTGTTTGACGGAGTCCGTACCGTGGTGGCGCAGTATCAGCCCGACTGCGCAAGTGTCGAAATTGTCTTTGTGAACGTGAATCCACAATCCACGCTGCTGCTGGGTCAGGCACGCGGTGCCTGCGTCACCGCGCTGGTGTCCGCCGACATGGCAGTGCATGAATACACCGCGCTGCAAATGAAACAGGCCGTCGTGGGTTATGGCAAGGCAGATAAGCTGCAAGTGCAAAGCATGGTCAGACGCTTGCTCCAGCTGCCGGGACTGCCTGGCAAGGACGCCGCTGACGCATTGGGTCTGGCCATCACCCATGCCCATGCGCACGGGTCCGTCAGCAGGCTGGCGAGTGCCGGTGTTCGAACCGCTTCAGGCTCCGGCTACAAATCGGGGCAGATGGCTTGAGCGATCAGGGTTTTCCGAGCAAGTTGTCAGCCACCAGCACAGCAAAAAAACCAAACGCGGCCACCAGCGTCCATTTCAAGATCAGGAGTCCGCGCTGTTTGTGATGCACGCGCCCGGTGAAGATGAAGGCTAGGAAGCTGAGGGCAGCGCCCACCAGCAACACCAGAAGCAGCCCGCGGACAAACGTCACTACCAGGCCCGAGCCAGTTGGCCAAAACCCGATGGAGCCAGCCTTTCGTCCTCAAAACTGGCCAACTCCCAGGCATCTGCCCGGGAGAGCAGCTCGCGCAGCAGGGCATTGTTGAGCTCATGGCCCGAACGGAAGGCGCTGTAAGCCGCCAGCAGGGGCTTGCCGAGCATGTACATGTCGCCTATGGCATCCAGGATCTTGTGCTTGGCGAATTCATCGTCATAACGCAAGCCCCCCTCGTTCAGAATCTTGTAGTCATCCATCACGATGGCGTTGTCGAGGCTGCCGCCCAGAGCCAGGCCATTGACCCGCAAGGTTTCGACATCTTTGGTGAAGCCGAACGTGCGTGCCCGGGCAATGTCTCTGGCATAGGAGTCGCGGCCCATGTCAAATTCGACCGCCTGGGAAGTGTGGTCCACCGCAGGGTGACGGAACTCGATCTCAAAGCTGAGTTTGAAACCGTGATAAGGTTCCAGGCGTGCCCAGCGAAGGTTTTGGCCCTCACCGACACGCATTTCCACCGGCTTGAGCACACGCACAAAGCGACGTGGAGCGTTCTGGAGTTCAATGCCCGCGGTCTGCAACAGGAACACGAAAGACGCCGCCGAGCCATCCATGATGGGGACTTCCTCGGCAGTGATGTCGACAAACAGGTTGTCCAACCCCAACCCGCAGCAGGCGGACATCAGATGCTCGACCGTCGAGACACGCGCCCCGCCATTGACCACTCGGGTAGCGAGCCGGGTGTCCGCCACAGAGGTGGCGGCCATCGGAATGTCCACCACCTGGGGCAAATCGACACGACGAAATACGATACCGGTGTCCGGAGGAGCTGGTCGCAGGGTCAGCTCCACCGGTTGACCGCTGTGAAGGCCCACCCCCATGGCGCGGGTCAGTGATTTGAGGGTGCGTTGCTGGATCACAGACGGATTTTAAGGCGCTCAGTCAGCCTGCTTGCGCAGAAACGCCGGGATCTCGTAGTCGTCCATTCCTCCGCTTGAGAGCGCTTCCACCTTCGATGCCGCCGAAGTGCGGTTGGTGCGCCACACACTGGGTGTGGCCATGGCGTTGTAGTCAGGCTGTGTCGTGCCGCTGGGTAGGATAGCCAGACCGCTGACCGAGGCAACGCCGGCGGCAGCCACAGGGGCATTCAAGGTCGGTACCTGGAACGGCACGTTGTCTGTTCCGGTGCGCAAAACCTGCAATGGGGGTGCCACGCGACGCGCGCCTTGGCGCGACAAGCCGGTTGCCACCACGGTCACACGGATCTGGTCTCCCAAATTGTCATCGTAGGCGGTACCGTAGATGACGTGCGCATCTGCGGACGCAAACGCGCGGATGGCGCTCATGGCTTCTTTGGACTCCTTGAGCTTGAGCGACCCGCGCGCTGCGCTGATCAGCACCAACACACCCTTGGCACCAGAGAGGTCGATGCCCTCAAGCAGAGGACAAGCCACGGCCTGCTCTGCTGCAATGCGCGCACGATCCGGACCCGACGCCATCGCCGTGCCCATCATCGCCTTGCCGGTTTCTCCCATCACGGTGCGCACATCCTCAAAGTCAACGTTCACTTCACCAGGCACATTGATGATTTCTGCGATGCCGCCAACGGCATTTTTCAGCACATTGTTGGCTTCGGCAAAAGCTTCTTCTTGGCTGACATCATCACCCAGCACTTCAAGCAGTTTTTCGTTCAGCACCACAATGAGCGAATCGACGTTGGCCTCCAGCTCCGCCAGCCCGGCATCGGCGTTGGACATGCGGCGCCCACCTTCGAACTCAAACGGCTTGGTCACCACACCCACAGTCAGGATGCCCATGTCGCGCGCCACCCGTGCAATCACTGGCGCAGCCCCGGTGCCTGTTCCTCCCCCCATCCCCGCAGTGATGAACACCATGTTGGCACCGTCAATGCTGGCCCGGATTTCTTCAACCGCGCTTTCCGCGGCGTCACGGCCTTTGTCGGGTTTGCTGCCAGCCCCCAGGCCGGTGGTGCCCAACTGGATGGTTTTGTGGGCACCACTGCGGCCTAGCGCTTGGGCATCCGTGTTGGCGGTCACGAACTCGACGCCCTGGACGCCTGTGGCGATCATGTGTTCGACAGCATTGCCGCCACCACCACCCACACCAATCACTTTGATCTGGGTGCCCTGGTTGAAACCTTCTTCTTCAATCATCTCGATCGGCATAGTCATCTCCAAATTTGCAGTTGCCAAAAAAATGCTCATGTGTTGTTGTGTCGAACGTGCCGCCTGCGCGCTGGCGGGCCCAGGCATCGCCATCGTCGGTGCGGGCTCGCCCGTGTCAGCCAGAGCTTGGGAGGATGCATCAGAAATTCCCGACAAACCAGTCTTTGACCCGACCCACCGCAGTTTTCATTGACCCATTCTTTTGAGCCACCTTCATGCCACGCATGCGGGCCAGACGGGCCTCTTCGAGCAAGCCCATCACGGTCGCTGCGCGAGGCTGCGCCACCATGTCCGCCAGAGCCCCGGAATACTTGGGGACACCGCGGCGCACAGGCTTGAGGAAGATGTCTTCTCCGAGTTCGACCATGCCTTGCATGACGCTGCTCCCACCGGTCAGTACGATGCCGCTGGACAGCACCTCTTCGTACCCGGAACTGCGGATGACTTGCTGGACCAAGGAGAAGATTTCCTCGACCCGTGGTTCGATCACGCCCGACAGAGACTGACGCCCGATCATCCGAGGGCCCCGGTCGCCCAGGCCGGGAACTTCGATCTGGGTGTCGGGATCTGCCAGCAGGGTTTTGGCACAGCCACTTTCCACTTTGATGTCTTCGGCATCCTTGGTCGGGGTTCGCAGCGCCATGGCGATGTCACTGGTGATCAGATCGCCCGCAATGGGCACTACCGCGGTGTGTCGGATGGCCCCATTGGTGAAAATGGCTAGGTCGGTGGTGCCCGCGCCAATGTCGACGACGGCAACACCAAGCTCCCGCTCATCTTCAGTCAGCACCGACAGCGCACTGGCCAGAGGGTTCAGCATCAGCTGCTCCACCTCCAGTCCGCATCGACGAACGCATTTGATGATGTTCTCTGCGGCACTTTGAGCCCCAGTGACAATGTGAACCTTGGCCTCAAGGCGAATGCCGCTCATGCCAATCGGTTCCCGGACATCCTGTCCATCGATGACAAATTCCTGCGGTTCCACCAAGAGAAGGCGCTGGTCGGTCGAAATGTTGATGGCCTTGGCGGTCTCAACCACCCGGGCAACGTCGGTTGCAGTGACTTCACGGTCTTTGACCGCCACCATCCCACTGGAGTTGAGGCCACGGATGTGGCTGCCCGTGATCCCTGTGTAGACCCGCTGAATCTTGGCATCAGCCATCAGCTCGGCCTCTTTCAGGGCCTGCTGTATGCTTTGGACCGTGGCGTCAATGTTCACTACCACGCCTCTTTTCAAGCCATTGCTCGGAGCCACACCGAGGCCAGCCATCTTCAACTCACCCCCGGGAAGCACTTCGGCCACCACAGCCATCACCTTGGCCGTGCCAATGTCCAGCCCTACAACAATGTCTTTGTATTCCTTGGCCATGTGTTTGCTTTTCCGTATGTGGTTGCTGTCTCTCAGTGGCTACGCTCGCCAGATTTGCTGACCGTTTGCACAGTAGTCACACCGCGCAAGCGCAAGGCATAGCCATCCTTGTGACGCAAATCGGCCGACTCCAGAGCTTCAGGTCTGCGGCCAAAGCGAGCTGACACGCCGACGAGAGACTGCAGAAATTGCTTGGTGCGACCCTCCACCTCCGCTGCTTC
>JBDKJB010000173.1:0-4913 GCA_039796835.1 Pseudomonadota bacterium
CTTGTCCAGGATGATCTGGTCCATCTTGTCGTCGGCCTTGAAGACGACTTCGGTGCCAAAGTTGGCGATCAGGCTTTTGAGCTTCATGCGTACGGTGGCACTGTTTCGCCCGCCGCGGCTGTATTCGGTTTTCAAGACGACCATCGGGTCTTTGCCGTGCATGATGACGTTGCCGGCACGAATTTCCTGGGCGATTTTCATATGGGTTCCGAGCGAAGGGAAGTAGGCGCCTTTTGGCGCAAAGCCTTGAATTATAAAGGGTTTAGCTGCTTTCTGACAAAGCTGAACAGCGTTGAAACCAGATCAGCTTGCGTCAACAGCCGGGTCCGTGCCATCCTGGCCTGCACTGCCCAGGCAGCTGTGTCGATAGGGGGCAGCTCTGTGGCTTGGGCCGAGCCATTGACGCCGTTCCAGGCCCGCATGAACCTCCGGTAGGCAGGGTCCGCATCCAGCCAATTCAGAAAGGCGTCGAGTTTAGGCACGTGGGCCCCGTCGTGTTGGGGGTAGATGTGCCAGGCAAACGGTTGCCCTGCCCACAGGGCCCTCACCAGAGAATCTTCCCCGCGCACGAAGTTGAAGTCACAGGCCCACAAAAGCTCGTCATACTGCCGCTGAGGCAGCCACGGAAGATATGAAATTGATAGCTGACCATGCAAGTCAGTCAGGGGAAAAAATTCACTTTTATCTTTAGAACAAGGCTGAACGGCTTGCTGTGCCGCACGCACCGCCTGCGCTGCGCGGCCCGGTGTGACCAGCAGGCGCGTGAGCTGCGGCCCGCTGGTCAGCTGGTGCAACAGGGCAGGAAGCAGCAGCGGCTCATAACAAAACAGCGATATCAAGCGCTCACCGGGAACCGCTGGCGGCAGCCCCAGACGGTGAAGCACCATGTCAACTGGCTGCGGCTGGCGCTGGAAGGCCTCCTGGCGCGGCAGCAGGTCCTCCTCGCGGAGCAAACCGCCCGTATGCGGGGTGAAACCGGGGTAATAGAAAAACCGCTCACAGTTGGACGGCAAATTGGCCACAGGCGAGGGCAGCGCATGGTTGCGCTCGGCATAGCTTTGCGCCGTCAGGTACTCAAGATTGATCCAAAGAAGTTTCTGTCCTTTTTCCGACATCTTTCGGGCACATTTAGCTATGAAAGTCATAGCAATTGGGCATCCGAAGCATTCAACGATGACGTGGGGAGCATCACCCAGGCTACTGGATGCATCCAAAGCCGCGCTGTCCCACAAGCGCACCTGCACTTTGCCATCCGGCGCAGCCAAGGCAGAGGCCACTTCCGGCAGGGCATCAGGCAGATCGATCCACAGACGCACCATCTGCCCACGGGCTGCCAGATCGCTGCACAGACGCCAGGCCACCCCGGCGTCGCCATGGTTGTCCACGACTTGGCAGAACACGTCCCAGCGCAGTCTGTTGGGCAGGCCAGGAGGGGAGAGGGCAGGCATGGCGCGAGGAGCTGGTCGCAAGATGGGCTGGAATTGTCCACAATCGTGGCATGCCACCCTCGCCAGAACCTGAGTTGCCGGCGCCAACGCACCCCCCCGAGCTGCTGCTGGCGGTGGCGGGCCTGCCTGCGTTGCCAGGCGTTTATCGCTATTTCGATGTCGACGATGCGGTGCTCTATGTGGGCAAAGCCATCAATCTGAAAAAGCGGGTGTCGAGCTATTTCCAACGCAACCACGACGGCACGCGCATCGGGCACATGGTGTCGCGCATCGTACGCATGGAAACTACCGTGGTGCGTTCTGAGGCAGAGGCCCTGCTGCTGGAAAACAACCTCATCAAGACACTCAACCCGAAATACAACATCCTCTTTCGGGACGACAAGAGCTACCCCTACCTGCGCATCACCGGGGTTCCGGATGTGCGAACGAAGGCAGGTCGGCAGGATGCGGAAAACCCGGCGGCATCGTATCCGCGCGTGTCCTACTACCGCGGTGCTGTGGAGAAGAAGCACCAGTATTTCGGCCCTTATCCGAACGCCTGGTCGGTGCGGGAAGCCATCCTGCTGATGCAAAAGGTATTCCGTCTGCGCACCTGCGAGGATCCGGTGTTCAACAACCGCTCCAGGCCGTGTCTGCTGTACCAGATCAAACGGTGTTCCGCACCCTGCGTGGGCCACATTCGGGCGGAGGGTTACCTGGCGGATGTGCAAAACGCGCAGGCCTTCCTTCGGGGAGAGACCCAGGAGGTGATGAAAGGGCTGGAGGCGCGCATGATGGCGCATGCTGGCAAACTGGAATTTGAACAGGCTGCCGAGCTGCGCAACCAGGTGGCTGCGCTGTCCAACGTGCTGCATCAGCAGGCCGTAGACAACGTGGCCGACCGCGACGTGGACATTCTGGCCGTGAAGGTGCACGGAGGGCGGGCCTGCGTCAACCTGGCCATGGTGCGCGGTGGCCGGCATCTGGGTGATCGGCCTTATTTTCCGGCCCACATCGAAGACGCGACCGCCGTGTTCCGCGAAAGCGGTGAGTCAGATGGCAAGACCGTGGAGCAGCAGGTGCTGGAGGCCTTTGTGGCGCAGCATTACATCGATATCTCCGTCCCTCCCTCGCTGATCACCAGTGTGGCGTTGGACAAAAGGCTGGTGCAGGCCCTGACGGCCCAAAGTGGTGTGAAAGTTTCTGCCGTGCACGCTCCGCGCGAGCAACGCCGGGTCTGGTTGGACATGGCCCAGACCAATGCAGATCTTCAATTGGCTCGCCTGCTGTCAGAAGAGGGTTCGCAACAGGCGCGGACGCGCGCACTGGCCGATGCGCTGGACCTCGGATTGGGCACGCCAGAGGAACTGGCTGCCCTGCGCGTGGAATGCTTTGACATTTCCCACTCAGGAGGCGAATCAACCCAGGCCAGTTGTGTGGTGTTTGAACAGCACCGGATGCAGAGCGGGCAATACCGTCGCTTCAACATCGAAGGCGTTACGGGTGGAGACGACTATGCCGCCATGCGTCAGGTGTTGATGCGCCGCTACCAGAGGCTTGGCGCCGAGACGGATGGCGTTGCCGCTGCAGCCGATCCGAAGAGGGTGCTACCCCACATCGTGCTGGTGGATGGCGGCAAAGGCCAGGTGGCAATGGCGCGCGATGTGTTCGAAGAGCTCGGACTGGACGTGTCGCGCATCGTTGGGGTGGAAAAAGGTGAAGGGCGCAAAGTGGGCCTGGAGGAACTGGTCTTTGCGGACGGACGTGACAAGGTCTATCTGGGAGCGGATTCCGCAGCCCTGATGCTGGTGGCTCAGATCCGGGACGAAGCGCACCGCTTTGCCATCACCGGCATGCGGGCCGCGAGGTCCCGCGTGCGTGTCGGCGGCGGGAAGCTGGAGGACATTCCAGGTGTCGGCCCCAAGAAGCGCGCCAGCTTGCTGCAGCGCTTTGGGGGCGTGCGCGGCGTCGCGGCGGCCAGCGTCGAAGACCTGGTCACAGTGGATGGCATTTCCCGAGCGTTGGCGGAGGAAATTTACCGAGCGCTGAGGTGAGCTGCCGGACCGCGCGTGCCACAATGCTGCGATGTTTCTGACGATCCCCACGTTGATGACCTGGGCCCGGATTGTGGCCATACCGCTCATCGTTGGGGTGTTTTACTTTCCGTGGGACCAGGCCACCCGAAACCTGGTGGCTACGGTGCTCTTCGTGCTGTTTGCGGCGACGGACTGGCTGGACGGCTATCTGGCGCGCAAGCTCAACCAGACCTCATCGTTCGGCGCGTTTCTGGACCCGGTGGCAGACAAATTTCTGGTCTGCGCCAGCGTGCTCGTGCTCGTGCACCTGCAACGTGCCGATGTCTTTGTCGCCCTCATCATCATCGGGCGGGAGATTGCCATTTCTGCCCTGCGCGAATGGATGGCGCAGATCGGCGCCGGCAAGAGCGTGGCGGTTCACATGATCGGCAAGGTCAAGACAGTGGTCCAGATGGTGGCGATTCCATTTCTGCTGTTTGATGGCCGCTTGCTGGGCACCATCGACACCCGTCAGTGGGGGCAATGGCTCATCTGGGTGGCAGCGGTGCTGACGGTCTGGTCCATGGTGTACTACCTGCAGAAAGCGATCCCTGAGATCCGCGCACGGGTGACGCGTTGAGCACGCGGGAGAGTGGCGCCCCGGGCAAGGGGTTTGTGCGAGTCATGCCTTGGGTTTTTGTGTTGATCTGGGCCACCGGTTTCATCGTCGCCCGTTATGGCATGCCACACGCACCCCCGATGACCTTCCTGGCCTGGCGCTATGCTCTGTCGATCGCGTGTTTCTTGTGCTGGATCGCGATCAGTGGCGTCGTCTGGCCGCAGGACCGTGCCCAGTGGGGCCATCTGGCCCTGGTCGGTGTCCTGATGCATGCCTGCTATCTGGGTGGTGTGTGGTCTGCAGTCAAGTCTGGTATGGGATCTGGCCTTTCGGCTCTGATTGTGGGGTTGCAACCGGTGCTGACCGCTTTCTGGCTCGCGGCAACCACATCTTTCGTGAGTCGCAGGCAGTGGCTGGGCTTGGCCTTGGGTCTCACAGGGCTGATTCTGGTAGTCGCACGCAAATTTGGCGTGGGCAGCGAGGTCACCGCCTGGAGCTTGCTGATGGCAGGGGGGGCGCTGATCGGAATCACGGCAGGCACGGTGTATCAGAAGCGATTTGTCAAACCGTGCGATGTGCGCACGGCCAACACAGTGCAATTGCTGGCTGCCCTGACCGTGACCCTGCCTCTGGCCTGGCTGGAGTCTGAACCGGTCCAGGTGAACCATGAGCTCCTCGGCGCGATGGCATGGTCGGTTCTGGGCCTCACGCTTGGGGGCAGTTCCCTGATGTACATGCTGATTCAGCGCGGCGCGTTGGAACGGGTGACCAGCCTGCTGTACCTGGTCCCTCCCACGACCGCCTTGATGGCTTGGGTCCTTTTTGGCGAACCGATCACTGTCGCGACGATGC
>JBDKJB010000174.1:0-4872 GCA_039796835.1 Pseudomonadota bacterium
CGTGAAGCCGGTGACGAGCAGGCCGACATCAAGCGCCTGTTCACGCCAGAATTCCGCAACCGTCTGGATGCCATGGTCAGCTTCAAGATGCTGGACGAAAACGTCATCTTGCGCGTTGTAGACAAGTTCCTGCTGCAGCTCGAAACGCAGCTGGCTGAGAAGAAGGTCGAAGTCACCTTCACCGACACGTTGCGCAAGTACCTGGCGAAGAAAGGCTTTGACCCTCTGATGGGTGCGCGCCCCATGCAGCGGCTCATTCAGGACACCATCCGCAAGGCGCTGGCTGACGAGCTTCTGTTCGGGCGTCTGACTGAAGGCGGCCGCTTGACGGTGGACATGAAGGTCAGCACCGATGACAAAGGCGTCGAAACCGGCGAGGTGCTGCTCGACATCCAGCCTTTGCCCAAAAAGGAAGGCCGAGCCAAGCCGGAGGCAGCTGAAGCTGCCGCCACTGAATGAGGGTGGTGACCTAGGCTGCCAGTCCCACGAAGACGTCCTGCACGTCGTCGTGGGCGTCGATGGCGGCCAGAAAGGCCTCGACCTCTTCGAGCTCAGCGCCAGACAGGCTGGCCGAGCTGATCGGGTTTTTGGGCCGGTAGCCCAGCCTGGCCGACAGCACCGTGAAGCCCTGGGCAGGCAGGGCGCGGCTCACCAGATCCAGATCGGTCGGGTCGGTCAAAAACAGGGTGGCGGTGCTGGGGTTGCCGTCCGCATCTTCCGTGACGGGTTCAAAGTCCTGTGCGCCTGCTTCAATGGCGGCGAGTTCGGCGTCGGCCCCCGAGAGGCCAGGTTCTGCCTCGATCAGGCCCACGTGGTCAAAGTCCCAGGCCACTGAGCCTGAGGTGCCCAGCTGCCCTTTGCGGAACAGCACCCGCATCTCGGGTGCGGTGCGGTTGACATTGTCGGTCAGGCATTCAACCATCAAGGGCACGCGGTGCGGCGCAAAGCCCTCGTACACCACCCGCTCGAAGTGGACGGCTTCGCCGGTCAGGCCCGCGCCTTTCTTGATGGCGCGCTCCAAAGTGTCTTTGGGCATGGACACCTTGCGCGCCTGTTCCACCACCAGGCGCAGTTTGGCGTTTGACGCCGGATCGGCGCCGCTGCGCGCCGCCACCATGATGTCCTTGGCCAGGCGTCCAAACAGCTTGCCTCGCGCGTCTGCAGCCGCTGCCTTGCCCTTGGCTTTCCATTGTGCGCCCATGGGTTTGGTCCCTCTCAGTTTGATGCAAAGCGCTTGCGGACCGCCTCGACACGCGCCCGGTTGACCCCATAGTCCTTGCGGCCCAGGCGGCTGCTGGAGCGCACGTGGATCACGCGCGCCTGGGCGTCGAGCGCGAATTCCACATCGTCTGTGTACTTCATCAGCGCCGTTTGCTGCTGCGCGTAGACGTAGTCCGGCTGTTCGGTGACGATGGTCATGCGGTCCATGCCGCGCAACACCGTGGCGAGTTTCTTCATCGCCGCATTGGAGTCACCGGTGTATCGCAACGGGTCGATGCGGGCGTAATCGCGCTGAGGGTGGTCGGAGTGCAGGTCCGCCTGGCTGCTCACGCTGTTGGGTGTGGCCGACGGCGGCTTGAGCTTGCCGTCGCGCAAGCCCAGGCTGGGCTGCCTGCCCTTGAGCAGGCCCAATTGAGCGCCCACCAGGGTGAGCACGACCAGTCCGATCAGTGTGTAGAGAATTTTTCCCATGCAAAGCTCCGAAGCAGTGTCAGAGCATAAACCAGGGCGCAGACCGCGCCCCGGATCGGGGCGCTGGATTACTTGAAGCCGACGCGGTCCAGCATCTGTTGAACCTTGACCTGGTTGCTGCCGACTGCGGACACCGAAATGGTTTCGCTCTTAAAGCCATCTGCGGCCATGGCCGTCAGGGCGGAATTGTTGACCTTGACACCCTTGGCCACGGGCCACTCATTGTTGCCATTGGCAAAGTAATCTTGTGCCTGGGGGCTGGCCAGGTATTCAAGGAACTTGACCGCATTGGCTGAGTTCTTGGCATGCCGGGCCACTGCGCCGCCAGCGATGTTGACGTGGGTGCCCCAGCTGCTCTGGTTCGGAAACACCACACCCACGCTGTCCGCGATTTTCTGGTCGGCCGGATCCTTCGACTTCAGGATGCGCGCGAAGTAATAGGTGTTGGTCAGCGCGATGCCGCATTCGCCACTGGCCACGCCCTTGATCTGGTCGGTGTCACCGCCCTTGGGGTCTCGCGCAAAATTGGCCACCATGCCCTTGAGCCAGGCTTCGGCCTTGGCTTCGCCGAGGTGCTCGGTCATCGCGCCAAACAGGCTCAGGTTGTAGGGGTGGCTGCCGCTGCGGATGCACAGCCGGCCTTTGTTTACTGCGTCTGCCAGCTTTTCGTAGCTGTCCACATCCTCGCGCTTGACCTTCTGCTTGTTGTAAACGACCACGCGGGCGCGGGTGGACAGGCCAAACCACGGGACGCCACCATCTGCGGCCGGCTTGGCACGCAATTGCGTCGGAATGGCGTCCTCGAGCAGCTTGGACTTGATGGGCTGAAACAGGCCATCTATTTCGCCGCGGTACAGGCGGGCGGCGTCGACCAGCAGGATCACGTCAGCGGGAGAGCCAGCGCCTTCGGCCTTTAGGCGGGCAATGATGCCGGCGTCGTCTGCATCCACACGGTTGATCTTGATGCCGGTCTGCTTGGTGAAATTGCTGTAGAGCGCCTCATCAGTGCTGTAGTGGCGGGCGGAATAAAGGTTCAGCACCTGCTCCTGTGCGTGGGCTTGGGGAGCGAACATCTGGAGGGCCAGAAGGGAGGAGACAATGATGGACAGGGCTTTCATGGGGTTCTCGCGCAAGGGGCAACGTGTGAGGCTGTGATGGCTGCATTGTATCAAACAAGAATCATTCTCAATATTATGTCTGAATTTTCCCTGCTGCTGACAAGGGCATGGCTGTGTACGGTCCCTCCATCCCGGGCATTCGGACTGTTGCTGATCGGCGCGCTGCTGGGGTGCGCTCAGGTGCCGCAAGGCCCCAGCGGCCAGCCGCCGTCCACGTCCGGCGTCCAGATGCAGCCAGACCCGCCCAAGCGTCCGCCCCGGGTGGGGTTGGCGCTGGGCGGTGGCGCGGCGCGGGGGTTTGCCCATGTGGGGGTGATCCAGGTGCTCGAAGAAGCGGGCATCCGCCCCGACCTCGTGGTGGGCACCTCGGCGGGCAGTCTGGTGGCGGCGATTTACGCCAGCGGCAAGACGGCCGTGCAGCTGCGGCAGATTTCCGAAGCGATGGACGAAGCCGCGCTGACCGACTGGACGCTGCCCATCTTCAGTCGGGGCATGCTGCGTGGGGAGGCCCTGGCGCGGTATGTGGGTGCTCAAGTGGGTGGGCGCAGCATTGAACAGATGGCGCTTCCACTGGGGATCGTGGCCACCGACCTGCGATCCGGGCAGGGAGTGCTCTTCCAGCGCGGTGACACCGGGCTGGCGGTGCGCGCCTCGAGCAGCGTGCCAGGGGTGTTCCAGCCTGTCAAGATTGGCGAGCAGGAATTTGTGGACGGTGGCCTCGTGTCCCCGGTGCCTGTCCGGTTTGCGCGGCAGATGGGCGCGGAGCTGGTGATTGCGGTGGACATCTCCAGCCCCCCGGAAAACGGCCGCACAGGAGACGTGTTTCAGGTGCTGCTGCAGACCTTTGCCATCATGGGCGCGTCGATCAACAGCTTCGAGTTGAAGGATGCCGAAGTGCTGGTGCGCCCGCAACTGGCGGGCACAGCCAGCGCCGATTTTGCGGCGCGCAAACGCTCCATCGATGCCGGTAGGGCGGCCATGCTGCAGGCGATGCCTCTGCTGAGGCAAAAAATGGCGAGCATGCAACGCTGAGTGGGGCAAAAAAAAGGGCTGGTCTTGCGACCAGCCCTTAAGGGATCCCTGAACCTTGAGGTTTCGAAAGGACCCGAGGAGACAACCGTTACTAGGACTTCAATCTGAGGCTGAAGGTTCCCGGATTCAATGGCACCCAGTATGTCAGGGTTTTCCCACTGTTTGTAGAGATACATCTCCAATTCGTTCGATTATTTTACTAAGTCCCTGTTTTTTCTATCTCCTGGGCGACAAATGGACATGAAAAAACCCCGGCCACCGGGAAGGTGGGCGGGGCTGTCTGGCAAGGGGTTGTGTGACAGCCCCTGGGTGCATCAGCGCTTTTTGGAGGCCTTGGTCACGTTGGCAGCGGTGGCGGCCACGGTGTTCAGGTTGGCTTCAGCCACTTGAGCAGCTTGCTTGGCAGCCTTCTGCACGGCTTCCACGGCGTTGTTGGCGGCCGAGAAGGCACTCTTGAACATCGCGACGGCGGTCTCAGAGCCGGCCGGGGCGTTGGAAGCAGCGGTGTCGATCAGTTCGACAAACTTGGCCTGGGCTGCGGCAGCCTGGGCTTCGAAAGCCTTGGTGAACTCGGAGCTGGTGCCTTGGGCGATGTCATACACATGGCGGCCATAGGCTGCAAATTTCTCGGCGGCAGGCTGCACAAAACCGGCCTGCAGGGCCAGCAGTTCCTGGGCGTCTTTCACGCTCAGGACGGACTTGGCGGCTTCGGCGGACTCAGCCAACGCGGCTTTGGAAGCGGTCAGGTTCAGCTCGACGAGGCGCTCGACGCCTTCGAAAGCTTTGCTGCTCAGGCCGGCGAACAGCTCGACATTGGATTTCTGGGCGGCGGCAATTTGGTCAACGGTGTACATGAAAATCTCCTGGGTTGATGTGAAACATGTGCCGCCTTGCCTGGTTATGTTGCAGTGCAGCATGGATCGAATTTTAGGGATTACCCGAACGAATGCAAGCCTTTTTTTGTTGCACTGCAACATATTAGAGCCTGATTTCTAAATCCCGGGCCACAGGTGCGGCTGGCAGAATGCCT
>JBDKJB010000175.1:0-4869 GCA_039796835.1 Pseudomonadota bacterium
CAGCTTCACACCTCGCCCGTCCGCGGCCTGGCGCAACACGGCACGGCGTTCGGGTTCACCCAGCAGCTGCAAGGCAAACACATGCCCCCAGCCCAGGCGGGTGCGCAAATCTTCGCGCAGGTGCAGGTCGGCGACAGGCCGGGCACCGGCTGCCACCACGCCACGCTGGGCGCTCTGCGCGTTCACAAACCAGTTGAAAGCGGTGTGCTGCTGTTCCGCGTTGTAGAGCTGGACATCATCCATCAGGACGGCCTGCCAGGTGTCGTGCCAGGGCGGCGGGGCCAGCGTGCCAGCATCCAGCCAACCCACTGCCGCCCCTTCTGCTTCAAACGCCAAGCGCAAGGCATGCAACAGATGGCTTTTGCCGCTGCCACCCGCACCCCACAGGTAGGTAGGCACGGGAGACCGCGGCTGCGCGGCCATCCAGAGCTGCAGATGCTGCAAGGCCTGCAGATTGGAACCAGGCAAAAAATTGCTCAGGCTGGGGCCGCGGGCCAGACCGATGTCGAGGGTGATCTGTTTCATCGGCCGGTGTGCAGGTCGCTGGCCAGGTAGGTGGCCTTGACACGGCGCAGCCCCACCAGCAGCACCGCGCTGGCGGGCAAGGCGACCAGCACGCCCACCAGGCCAAACAACTGACCAAAGGCCAGCAAGGCAAAAATGACTGCCAGAGGGTGCAGACCAATGCGCTGCCCCACCAGTCTCGGCGTCAGCACAAAGCCTTCCAGGATTTGACCCAGGCCAAACACCGCTGCACACATCACGACGGCCTTGATCGACGCAAACTGAAGCAAGCCAGCCATCAAGGCCAGCAGAAACCCGAACCCGAAGCCCAGATAGGGCACGAACATCGCCAGCCCCGTGAACGCGCCGATGGGCAAGGCCAGATCCAGGCCAAACAGCGCCAGACCGACGCTGTAAAAAACCGCCATCGCGACCATCACCAGCAATTGGCCGTGCAGGTACTGACCCAACACGGCGTCAGCATCTGCCACAAAGCTCTCCACTTGCGCGCGCAGGCGCAGAGGGATGAGGCCGTGCACACGCTGCACCAGCTCGTTCCAGTCCAGCAGAAGGTAAAACAGCGCTACTGGAATCAGCACCGCATTGCCAATGATGGCCAAGGCCACACTGCCTCCCAGGCGCAAGGAGGTGAGCACAGAACCAAAAGCGTCTTCAAAATTGGCGCTCAGATACTTCAGCACAAACTGTTTGACGCTGGCCACGTCCAGGGCCACCTTGATACCAAACTGCGCCGCCAGCGGCTGGAACCAAGCATTGAAGCGGTCGGCCAAAGCTGGCAGCTGCTCGCGCATGAGGGGGATTTCCTTGGCCAGAATCGGTACCACCAACAGCACCAGTGCCAGCAACACCACGATGAACAGCACCTCAACCAGCACCACCGCCAGCACACGTGGCACACGGCCACGAGCCAGGGCATCGATTCGGTTGACCAGGGGCGTGAGGGCATAGGCCAGCACAGCTGCCACGGCAAAAGGAGTGAGAACCGGCCCCAGCAGCCACAACAGCACAACGGCGATCAAAGCGATGGCGGCCCAGGTCAGGGCGTGTTGGGCAGAGCGGGACCAGGGCATGCAGGCTTTAAAATTTAACACTGAATTTTATCTTCTTACCCCCACTCCATGACTTCCACCTCCGCAGCATCGTCTGGCCAGTCGGCTTTGTCCTACAAAGATGCCGGGGTGGACATCGACGCTGGCGACGCTTTGGTCGAACGCATCAAGCCCTTGGCCAAAAAAACCCTGCGTGAAGGGGTGATGGCTGGAATCGGTGGTTTTGGGGCCTTGTTTGAGGTGCCCAAGCGCTACCGGGAGCCTGTGCTTGTCAGTGGCACTGACGGAGTGGGCACCAAGCTGAAACTGGCGTTTGAGTGGAACATGCATGACACGGTCGGCATCGACCTCGTGGCCATGAGCGTCAATGATGTGCTGGTTCAGGGCGCCGAACCGCTGTTCTTCCTCGACTATTTCGCCTGCGGCAAGCTCGATGTGGACACCGCCGCCGCTGTGGTGGGTGGCATCGCCAAGGGCTGCGAACTTTCCAACTGCGCACTCATTGGCGGCGAGACGGCCGAAATGCCCGGCATGTACCCTGCCGGCGAATATGACCTGGCCGGTTTTTGCGTGGGGGCGGTCGAGAAATCAAAGATTTTGAGTGGCACACATGTGAAAGAAGGCGACGTGGTGCTGGGCTTGGCCAGCAGCGGCGTTCACTCCAACGGCTTCAGCCTGGTGCGCAAGTGCATTGAACGCGCAGGTGCCACCGCCCCGGCCACCCTGGATGGGAAGCCTTTCAGACGAGCGTTGATGGAGCCCACCCGCCTGTACGTCAAAAATGTGCTGGCCGCGCTGGCGGCCTATCCCAGCGATCCAGATGCCGGTATCAAAGCCCTGGCCCATATCACGGGGGGTGGCTTGCTGGAGAACATTCCCCGGGTGCTGCCCGAAGGCCTGGCTGCCCATTTGCAAGCCGGCAGCTGGCCACAGACCGAGCTGTTCGCCTGGCTGCAGGCCACAGCCGGCATCGACAGCTACGAGATGAACCGCACCTTCAACAATGGCATTGGCATGGTTGCGGTGGTCGCCCCTGCGCAAGCCAATGACGCGGCGCGCTTGCTGCGCTCCCTGGGCGAGAGCGTGCATGTGATCGGACGAATTGCGCAACGTGGCTCGGGTGCCGCTGTGGTCGTTGCCTAGCGTTTCACACCAAGTCACCTTGACGCTTGAGCTTTCGCCATCCGCTTGCAGACTGAGGCAGGTGTTTGCGGGACCAGTGGGCAAATGCGGCACCTCCTGAGAACCCCAGCAGATGAGCCACTTCCCTGATCGGCTGATTGCCGTCGCGGAGTAACCGAGCGGCCAGTTCCCGGCGGGTCTGCGCCAGCAGCCCCGAGTAACTTTGCCCTTCACCCGCCAGCCATCGGTGCAAGGTGCGCCGGTCCACGCCCATCTGCCGGGCAATCTGACCGGCTGAGCACTTCCCCATCGGCAGGTAGGCGGCAATCCAGCGGCGCACCGTGTCCGCACAGCTGGTTGGCTGCAGAGCCACCAAAGCTTTGTCCAGCGCGGACCGGGCATAACTGGCCATGGCTGCGTCCGTACCCGGAAGTTCGCGTTCAAGGTCGCTACGGCGGCAAACGATGCCGTTGAAGGCTGCGTCGAAGTCCACCAGGCGCCCCAGAACGCGGCGATGTCCGGTCAGGTCGGCCGGCGCCCGGTGCGTAAAGCAGACTGTGACAGGCGCCCAGGCTGGACCAAGCAGTTCGCGCAGGATGCGGAACATCACGCCCACGGCCATCTCGACCGACTGCCGCATCGGCAGTGTGGCGTCCAGCAGCAGGTCTTCGCGGATGAAGACATGGGTGTCTTCCACGTCGATGCGGGTCAGCACGGAGGCATTGACGAGGTGCAGGTAGCGAACAAATGTCTGCAATGCGGCCAGTCCGGTGGGTTCTTCGCGTAACACGATGCTGATCGGCCCCAAGTTGGCAAGACGGCGCCCGGCGGCCAGATGCAAGCCGAAGTCCTCCGCTCCGCTGTCGCGCGCACTGCGCTCAAGCAATTGGCGCACGCGCTCGACCGGGATCAGGCCTTCGGGGTCGCGCAGATCTTCCAGGGTCAGCCCGGCCGAACGCAGCTGTCGCACCGGGTTCAGCCCAAGCGCTTGGGCCAGTTCCGGGTACCCATACAGAACCGCAGCCCGCACAGGGCGGGAAATCCCTAGCATGGTAGGTCCCAAAATATCAACTTTATGTCCCAATTTGACAAGTGTAAAGGATGTTCCATCGACATACTTCCTCCCATCCCACAACCTAGGAGACTCGCCATGCCCCAAACCACCTTGCTCCCTGCCTTGGCCCGGTTCGCCGCCGTAACCACCCTGGCTTTGTGCGCTCAAGCCGCCCTGGCCTGGACCGACAAGCCGGTCAAGATCCTGGTGCCCGCCCCAGCTGGCGGCACCATGGACGTTGTCGCCCGCATCATCAGCCAGCAACTGGCCGCCGACATCGGCCAGCCAGTGGTGGTGGACAACAAGCCCGGTGCAGGTGGCGCCATCGCCGTGCAGGCCCTGTTGCAGGCACCCGCCGACGGCCAGACCATCATGATGACCGCCAGCAACGTATTGACCGAAATCCCCCACGTGATGAAGCCGCCGTATGACACGCTCAAGGATGTGAAGCCGATCGCAGCGGTTGCCCGCGCTGGTCTGGTGATGATCGGCGCGCCAAACCTCACCGCCGATGACGTCAAAGGGGTGGTAGCCTGGGTCAAGGCCAACCCCGGCAAGACCAGCTTCGCATCCTACAGCGCCGGCACCGTGTCGCATTACGCCGGCATGATCTTCAACCAGAAGGCTGGTCTGGACATGCAGCACGTGCCTTTTGCAGGATCTCCGCCTGCGCTACAGCAGGTGATGGGTGGGCAGATTCCGGTCATGTTCGACGGTATCGTCACCTCCATGCCCCTGATCAAGTCCGGCAAGATCAAGGCCTTGGGCGTTGCCGCCAAGACCCGCTCGGTCCACTTGCCTAACGTACCAACCCTGGCTGAACTGGGCTATCCGGAGATTGACTTCAGCAACTGGCTCGGCATCATCGGCTCAGCCAGTCTGCCTGCTGACGTGACCGCCAAAATCAACGCTGCGGTGCTCAAAGCCGCTGCGGCGCCTGCCATCAAGGACCGTTTGACCGCTGTCGGCTTTGAAGCCAACGCCAGCATGAGCTCGGCGGAACTGTCGCAGTCTATGAGGATTGATTTCGAGCGCAACGCCGCCATCGTCAAGCAATTCGACATCAAGCTCAACCAGTGAGCCAGCCATGACTGCTCCCATCACTGCTGCTGTTCTGAC
>JBDKJB010000176.1:0-4864 GCA_039796835.1 Pseudomonadota bacterium
ATGACATCGGCAAGGTCGGCATTCCGGACCGTATCGTGCTCAAGCCCGGACGCCTCGACGCCGACGAGTTCGAGGTCATGAAGACCCACACCACCATTGGTCTGGAGGCCATCGAACAGGCTGAAAAAGCCATGGGCAAGCCGATGCCCTATCTGCAGGTTGCCAAGGACATCGCTTATTCCCATCAGGAAAAGTGGGACGGCAGCGGCTACCCCCAGGGGCTGGCTGGCGAGGCCATTCCGCTGGCGGCACGGCTGATGACGGTGGCCGACGTGTATGACGCGCTCATCAGCACGCGTGTGTACAAGGCGAGCGTGCCGCATGATGAAGCCGTCAAGACCATCTTCCTGGGGCGGGCGCAGCACTTCGACCCCGACATCGTCGATGCCTTCATCGAAATCCAGGACGAGTTTGCTGCCATTGCCGCACGCTTTGTCGACGACGAGTCGCAGATGCAGCAAAAAATGGAATACATGATCCGCGCCATCGCGGAAGAGGTCTGACCCCCCGACTTGAGGGGTACTCCCAAGCAGAGCCTGGATTGAAAATCCGGGCGAACGGGAGGCACACATGATTTTCACACCCTGGAACCGGCTGGCGCGGGTGGCTGGCAGTTGCGCGATCGGCCTGGCAGTGGCAGGCAGCGCTTTGGCGCAAACCATTGAACGCATGAAGCTGACGGATGGCGAGTTGAGCTGTACACAGCTCTACGCTGAAGTCCAGCAGATGGACACAGCGATCCAGCTGTCAGCCCCGCCTGCAGGGGCTGTGGCCATGCCGGCTCCGGCTGTGACTGCTCCCGCCGCGCCTGCGGCCGACTCGGGCGGACTGGCCGCGCTTCTGGGCGGCATGATGGCCCCAGGCGGAGCGGCTGCGGGCCTGGCCCCGGGAGCGAGTGGCGTGCCGGTGGGGGCGCTGGCGGACCCCAGCGTGCAACGCGCTGTGGCGCGTGCGCGCGCCGCAGGATACAGCGATGCGCAGATCAACACCTATCTCCAGTTGGGCGCTGCCCGGGCGGGCTATCCGGTCGGAGCCGCAGCGCTGGTCGGGGGTCAGGTGGCTGCGGCCCCGGCCCCGGTAGCGGCAGCTCCTGCCTCAGCTTTTGGCGGATTATTCGGTGCGCTGGCCGGGCGGGGGGCCCAAGTGGGCGGTGCGGGCAGTGTGGCAGCCGCCGGGGGCCTGTTTGGAACCTTGACGCAAGCCGCACCGGCGCCGGTGGCGGCGCCGGCCCCTCAGGCGATGCCTGTTGTGCAACCTGCCCCAGGCGGGGGGCTGGCGGCCCAGGCGCAGGCGCGCAAGGAGCACCTCACCGGCCTGTTTCTGAACAAGGGCTGCAAACTGGCCGATGTGCGAAAGTAAGATCGATTTCAGAATTCTCATTCACCAAGGACTCAGCATGAAACACCTCACCCTGTTGGCCAGCGCCCTCCTTGCTGCCGGCCTGGCTCACGCGCAGACCATCGAACGCGTCAAACTCACCGACAACGATCTGAACTGTCAGGCCATCTATGCCGAAATCACGCAGATGGACACGGTCATCACCCGGGGCAACCAGATGGTGGCCGCCGGCCAACCCGCTGCACCCGCCCCGGCAGCGGCGCAGGATGGGCAAAGCCCGGTGGCCGGGCAGGTGATGGGGGCTGTGGCCCAGCAGGCGCTGGGCAATGTGGCGGCCCGCGGTGGTGGTGGCCTGTTTGGCGGCGGTGGCGGTTTGGGTGGCCTGTTTGGCGGTGGCGGCGGTGGCGGCGCAGGGGGCTTGTTTGGCAACATTGCAGCCGCTGCGGTGCAGAACCAGGCACAGCAGGCACCGGTGCAGCAGGCCGCACCCGCACAGCCCAGCGGTCAGACGGCTCAGGCAGCCGCACTGGTGCAGCAGGCCCAGGCGCGCAAAGAACACCTCACCGGGCTGTTCCTGGGCAAAAGCTGCAAGATGGCAGACATCCAACGCTGATCCGGCCCGGGTTTTGAACCCTTTCGCCCGCGCCCTCATCGTCGAAGACCTCGACGAGCCGCGCCAGTGGCTGGCTGAGCTGCTGCCACAGGCGCTGCCAGTGGTGCAGCAGGTCGACACGGCGGCCAGCCTGGCCGAAGCGCGGGCCTGCATGCGCAGCCACAGCTATGGGCTGGCGCTGGTGGACTGGGGCCTGCCCGACGGCACCAGCGAAGGGCTGATCGCCGAACTGGTGGCGGCTCGACCGGACGCCACCATCATCGTGGCCACCATCCACGATGACGACGCGCATGTGTTCCCGGCGCTGCGTGCCGGTGCCACCGGATACATCCTGAAGTCCCAACCCAACGCTGTGGTGGCTGCCCAGCTGCAGCGTATCGAACGGGGGGAACCTGCGTTGTCACCCTCGATCGCCGTGCGGGTGCTGCGACATTTCCAGGTCTTGCCGCCGCTGCCTGTGGCGGGTTTGGCAGCCGATGGCCCACACCTGACCGAGCGCGAAGTGGAGGTCCTGCGCCTCATCGGCAAAGGCTACAAGGCACCCGAAGCGGCCGGACTGCTGCAGCTCTCAGCCCACACCGTGAGTGGCTACGTCCGGGACATCTACCGCAAGCTGGGCATCAGCTCCCGCGCGGAAGCGGCGATGGAAGCAGCCCGTCGCGGCCTGGTGCGTTGAGCACCCGTCAGGCGGTCAACGGCACAGGCAGCGTCAGCGATACCTGTGTTCCCTGCCCGGGCGCTGGCAGGCTCCGGATGTCCAGGCTGCCCCCGAGAAGCTGAGCCCGGTTGAGCATATTGCGCAGGCCTCTGCCAGCGGGGCGCGGCATGCCACCACCGGCCTGCGGTGGCATGCCTCGGCCGTTGTCGGAGATGCGCAGTTGCAGGTGCCCTTGATCGGCCGTGGTGTCCAGCGACACGCGCAGTGCGATGCGGTCGCAGGCAGCGTGTTTGACCGCGTTGGCGGTGGCCTCCTGCAGGATGCGCATGATCTGCAACACCGCATCGGTGTGCAGGGGCAGGCCGTCGATGTCCTCGGCGACCGACCAGTCCAGCGTGATGCCCAACGCAGCCAGCCGGGGGTCCCAGCGGTTGCGCCAGGCAGCCAGGGCGCCCTGCAGTTCACGGCCGATGTCGGTGGTGTCCATCAGGAGACGCAGGTCGTCCAGGCTGTCCTGCAGGGCAGCAATGACCTGTTCGCGCGGCATGGCGCCGCGCTCCACGCCGCGCAGTGCAGTCATCAGCTGAGCCCCCAGGCCGTCATGCATCTCGCGCAGGAGGTGCTCACGCTCCTGGGTGCGGGCGGCGTCCCGCTCGCTGTCACGCAGCAGCGCGTAGCTGGCCTCCAGCTGGCTGGTCTTGGCTCGGATGCTGCGTTCGAGCTCGTCATTCGCATGCTCTGCGCGGGTGAGCGTGAACACCAGGTACTGACTGACCGCCAGGGCATGACAGAGCAGAAAGACGCTGAAGCCGGGTGTGACGAAGGACCAGTTGCTGGCCGGCACCCAACCCAGCACCATGCCGATGTCATGGATTGACCCGGCCAGCATGCAGGCGTAGCCCAGCAGGAGCAGCCTGCCCGACAGGGTGTTGCGCTGCTGATCGCGCCACAGTTGCCGCGGCAGGTCCAGGATCAGGACAAAGGCTATGGCAAAGGCCAGCCCGCGCGCCACTGGCGCACCCTGGCCAGCAGTGTGCGCGGCCAGCAGGGCCAGATAGGGCAGGGCAGCCAGGGCGCCGAGCCTCCAACGCACCCGCCGCGAGAAGCGGTCCAGCTTGGACAGCGCGGAACAGTAGACCCCGAGCATGGCGGCCAGCAGAAGCGTCGGGTTGAGCTGTTCCATGACCAGCGGATGCAAACGCAGCTCGAAAGTCTGGTAGGCCACGCCCCGCAACGCCCAGGCCAGGCAGGCAAAGGCAAACCAGAAAATCTGCCAGTCGCCGCGCCTGCGCACCCAGGCCAGCAGTGCCAAGCCCCCAAATGCGCCGATCACCGCGCTGGCGTAGTTGTTGAAGTGCGTGAGCGCATCTTCCGCCACACTGGCCCGGCTGGCCAGGGATTCTGCGGTGCCGACCTCGAGCTGCAGCAGGCCGTTGCCTACGTAGGGCAGGGACGCCAGTTCGATGTGCAGCAGGGTGGCCTGCGGCGGCAGCACAAAGAGAGCTGGCACACGGCCGTTGTAAGCGTGGTCTTTGCCTGTTGTCAGGGGCAGCACGGCCTGCAAGGCTTCGGTGCCGGCCCTGATGCGGTACGGGGCGCCGATCCGGTACACCCACAGCATGGCGTGTCCTGCTGCCACGCACGGCGGCAAGGGCAGCTCGTAACGGATGTGATGGCTTTCGCGGCGCCAGCTGGCGGCCAGCGTGTCCGGCACATGGACGGGACCGCGGGCAATCTCGCGCTGAGCGCCCGCGTCGGTCACGCTCACCACCCTCAGCGCGTCGGTCAGGCTGTGGACGGTGCAGGCCTCGGATCGGGCGGGAGCGACCTGCCCCGCCACTGAACCGACCCACAGGCCAATCAGCAAAAACCTGAAGAAAAAAAGGAAAATTCCCGTTATTTCACACCCGAACATAGCTATTGATTAGATAGCAAAATGGTCAAGCGACTCACACCATGAAGATCTTGCCCGGGTTCATGATGTTGTGCGGGTCCAGCGCCCGCTTGATGGTACGCATCATGTCCACGGCACCTGCGCCGGCTTCGGTGACGAGGAAGTCCATCTTGTGCAGGCCCACCCCATGCTCGCCCGTGCAGGTGCCCTCCAGGCGCAGGGCGCGATGGACCAGATCGACGTTGAGCTGCTCGGCCTTCACGCGCTCTTCGGGCAGGTTCGGGTCCAGCAGGTAGCCAAAGTGGAAGTTGCCGTCGCCCACATGGCCCACCAGGAAATAGGGGATGCCGCTCGCGTCTGC
>JBDKJB010000177.1:0-4848 GCA_039796835.1 Pseudomonadota bacterium
GGCGGTTTTCTGCATGCAGACTGCCCAATGCGTTGCGAAGGGCGCTGGCCATCAACCAGATGAAATAGCCGGTGACGCTCAGAATCACCAGCACAGTGATGAACGTGTCCAGCCTGACCGGCGCGGGAATGATGCGCCATTGCTGGAAATGTGCCACGGCCATGCCCACCACCAATGCGACGATGGCGCACAGCAGGCCAATGTATACCCGCTTGCTGCCCAGCAAGCTGGCAAAGATCATCAAGCCCGGGAGTGTCAGCATGGCCTCATCCAGGGGGCCTTTGCCCGCCACAATGAGGATGGCCACACACACCGCCAGGGGAGCCAGGATGAGCCAGCCGGCCAGTTCCTTGCGGCCCTCACGGGCGGCGAGGTAGGACGCCAGGAATAGCAGTTCGGTGAAGGCCAGGATCGTACTGGGGAACCATTTGCCGGCCAGCATCAGCGGTACCGTGGCACATGGCAGGGCGACCATCAGTGCACAGGCGATCCTGCGGGTCAGCAATGCCGAGATCGGGGACGAGATCGACCCAAAGAGCTCTTCGTTCCCGGTGTGTGCCTGCAGGGTCTCGGTCATGGTGCAGCCCAGCGTGAGTGGCCTCAGCTTAACAGATGAGTTGCCCCGAGGGCTGCGAAGCTGGCTGGGGTTTGTCAGGGTCAGGCATCACGGATAATCATTGCCATGAGCGGCAACACGTTTGGCAGTCTTTTTGCAGTCACCAATTTCGGTGAATCCCACGGGCCAGCCATTGGCTGCGTGATTGACGGTTGCCCTCCCGGCCTGGCCCTGTCTGAGGCGGACATTCAGCCGGATCTGGATCGCCGCAAGCCCGGCACCAGCAAATTTGTCACCCAGCGCCAGGAAGACGACCGGGTGCAGATTCTGTCGGGTGTGTACGAGGGCCAGACCACGGGCACGCCGATTGCGCTCTTGATCCAGAACACCGATCAGCGAAGCAAGGACTACGCCGAGATTGCCCAGCGCTTTCGGCCGGGCCATGCCGACTACACCTATCTGCACAAGTACGGCCTGCGCGACCCGCGCGGGGGCGGCCGTTCGTCCGCCCGCTTGACGGCGCCCATGGTGGCCGCTGGTGCGGTGGCCAAGAAATGGTTGCTGCAGCAACACGGCACGCGCTTTCGCGGCTGCATGACGCAGATCGGTACCTTGCCGATCCCGTTTGAAAGCTGGGAGCATGTTCCCAGCAATCCTTTTTTTGCCCCAGTGGCCGATGTGTCGGCGCTGGAGGACTACATGGCCGCCCTGCGCAAGGCAGGTGACTCGTGCGGCGCGCGCATCCGCGTCTGTGCGACGGGGGTGCCGGTGGGTTTGGGCGCACCGCTGTTTGACAAGCTCGATGCCGACATCGCTTACGCCATGATGGGGGTGAATGCTGTCAAAGGGGTGGAGATTGGCGCTGGGTTTGCCAGCGTGGCCCACACGGGCAGCATGCATGGCGACGCCATCACGCCGCAGGGCTTTGCCAGCAACAACGCAGGCGGAGTGCTGGGCGGCATCAGCACCGGGCAGGACATCGAGGTGCAGGTGGCCGTCAAGCCGACCAGCAGCGTCCTGACGCCACGCGACTCCATCGACCTGCAGGGCAACCCGGTGCAGGTGGTGACCAAGGGCCGCCATGATCCGTGCGTGGGCATTCGCGCCACGCCGATCCTGGAGGCCATGCTGGCCCTGGTGCTGATGGACCATGCGCTGCGCCATCGCGCGCAATGCGCAGACGTGCGTGTGAGCACACCCAGGGTGGCTGCTCAAGTCAGATAATTTGATTTTCAGATCAAATTTTGATCTATTCAATATCAAATTCTGTCTGATTTGAAGAGCAATATAAGCCCGACCAATAACGGGAAATAACCCAAAAGTCTGTTCAATATTGAGACTTGGAAGATTTTCAAGAAGTCTCGCCCGGAGGTGAAGGGTTTCCGGCGCCGGTGCTGACTTCTCCGAAGCCCCCCCCCACCTTGCTGGCCTGGGCGCCGTCCAGGTGTTGCCGCATGAAGTGAGCGGCTTCCATCCGTTCACCCTGCTCGAGCAAGCTGATCAGGACCAGATGCTCGCGGCACTGCCGGTGCAGGCGCTGGCGATCCAGAGGCACGCCGTACTCCAGCACCCGCCGCATCTGGTTGATGGTGCGCAGACTGTCGAGCAAGAAGCGGTTGCCTGAACCGGCCACCACTGTTTCATGAAAATGCACCCCGGCCCGGTAGAGCTCCGCCGGTGTGCACCGTTCGATGCCGCCCGCCAGAAGCTCTTCCTGCTCTCGGCGGCATTTCTTCAGCTCCTGCAGGTCCACCTGATAGCCCGGCTCCAGAATAGCTGCCGGCTCAACCACCATGCGAAAACGGTAGCTCTGGCGATAAGACTCGTGGTCGTTCAGCAGTGGCCTGAAAGCCCAGCCGCGTCCGGGCCTGCGCTCGACCATGCCTTCGCGCGCCATGCGGTGCAACACCTTCTGGACCTGGAGCCGCGTGGTGCCGTGATGTTCCATCAGGCTTGACTCACTCACGACATCGGGCCAGTCACCGCGCATGCGGCCGCCAGCGATGCGGTGGTACAACTCTTCGTCTGATGAGCCGGACAGCGCGAGCTCGACCTCCCCAAGTTCGGCGGCCGACTTGGCGAGCAGGAACCCGCGGCGTGGCCCGGGTGCGACCATCCCCTGGACTTCAAGGTACTGCAGGGCCTTGCGCACGGGCGAGCGCGAAACATTCAGCGCCTCGGACAAGGCCAGTTCGGTCAAGCGCTGGCCGCTGGGGTAGTTTTCGCGCCGTGCGATCTCCACAATCCGGGCCGCCAGCGTGGGAATCTGTGGGCTGATTTTGGCGCGGTCCAGGGCGACGGTGTGTGGTGTGCTCATGGTCATCAGCGCAGGTGGGCGAAAGCGGTAGAGAAAAAATCCTCGGGGCCAAAATTCCCAGACTTCAGCGCCAGGTGAAGATGGCCGCCCGTGGCCAAGGCAGACGCGGCGTGGCACCAGGGCACTCCCGGAGCAATCGCTGCGCCAACCTGCAGTCGGGAGATGCCCAGGGCCTGCACGCACGCACCGGAAGTCTCGCCCCCGGCAATGACCAGTTGCCCCACACCCTGTTTCACCAGGCCTGCTGCAATGGCAGACAACCCGTGTTCGACGATCTCGCCCGCTTGTGTGGCACCCAGAAGCTTCTGCACCGCCCGCACTGACTCGGGCTCGGCGGTTGCATGAATCAGGATGGGGTGCTGAGCCTCCTGTCGCCCTGCCCAGGACAAGGCTTCTTGCACCAAGGGCCGGTTTTCAGCCAAAGCCAATGGGTCGATCGCGAACACCGGCCGCCCCGAGCGCCTGAAGTGCGCCACCTGCGCATTGGTCATGCTCGAGCAGCTGCCGGACACGATGGCCTGCCGCCCCGCCGGTTTGGGCAACAGGGCGGCCTGGCGAGATGGGGTGATGCCGAAGTTCTGTGGCAGTCCGATGGCCAAGCCGGAACCGGCTGTCACCAGCGGCGCGCCAGCGAGCGCCTGGCCCAGGGCCATCAGGTCCTGGTTGTCCAGCGCATCCACGATGGCCAGCCCCAGGCCTTGCGCTTTCAGGGCGGCGAGGCGGTCGCGGATGGCCTGTGGCCCGCGGGCGACGGTGCTGAAATCGACCAAGCCGACACGTCGGCGCACCTGCGCCTGCAGGACCCGCACCAGGTTGCTGTCGCGCATAGGCGTGAGCGGGTGATCCTTCATGCCGGACTCGTGCAAGGGCAGGTCGCCCACAAACAGGTGCCCCTTGTAGACCGTGCGGCCGTTTTCGGGGAAGGCGGGGGTGGCAACAGCAAGCTCGGCACCGGGCTGGCCATGCAGGGCATCCATCAGTGCTTCGGTGACCGGACCGATGTTCCCCTCGGCCGTCGAGTCAAACGTGGAGCAGTACTTGAAGTAGATTTGGAGGGCACCCTGGCCGCGCAGCCAATCCAGGGCCTGCAGGGACTCGGCCACGGCCTGGGCAGCCGGGGCGGTGCGGGACTTCAAGGCGATGACGATGGCGTCTGCATCACCGCGCCACGGGTGCGTCGGGATGCCGATGCACTGCTGCACGCGCATGCCCTCCTTCACCAGGTTGCTGGCCAGGTCGGTGGCCCCGGTGAAGTCGTCTGCGATGCATCCCAGCAACAGCCCATCCATGGCGTGGTGATCCTGACTCAAACGTGCTGAACGGCTTGCACCACGGCCGCGGCGAAAGCCTTGCAGCCCATGGTACCGCCAAGGTCTGACGTGCGGGAGCCCGGCTGGGCCAGCACAGCGTCGACTGCGTCGGCCATGGCGTCACCGGCCTGGCGCAGCCTCCGGTTGCCGTGTTGGTCAGCGAGCCATTGAAGCATCATGGCGACGGAGAGGATCATGGAACTGGGGTTGGCAATGTCCTGCCCGGCGATGCTGGGAGCAGAACCATGCTGTGCCTGGGCGCAGCAGAGCGTGTCGCTGGCCATGATGGAGCCAGCCAGACCGAGGCTGCCGGAAAGTTCGCTGGCCAGGTCCGAGAGGATGTCACCATAAAAATTGGTGGCCACCAGCACGTCAAAGCGCTCGGGGCTGCGCACCAGATGGGCGGTCGATGCATCCACCAGCAGGTCGTCCAAGCTCACCTCTGGAAAGTCTCGGGCCACGCTGCGCACGGCCTCGAGGAACAGGCCGTCGGTCATGTGGAAGCTGTTCGCCTTGTGGATGGCAGTCACTCTCTTGCGGCGCTGCATCGCCAGCTCAAAAGCACGCCGGGCGATGCGTTCGCTGCAATGGCGGGTGATCTTGCGCGTGGACAGCGCCATGTCCGGGCTTGGCATCATCTCGCCCCAACCGCGCGCCATGTTGCG
>JBDKJB010000178.1:0-4836 GCA_039796835.1 Pseudomonadota bacterium
TTGGCGATGTCGCGGATCAGCGCCGCCTGCTCGATCACGCTCTGTGCCTGGCGAACGATCTCCTCACCCAGCGGGGTGACGGTGACCTCGTTGGAGTTGCGTTCAAAAATCTTCAGTTCCAGTTCGTCTTCCAGGTTCTTCACCGCCACCGACAGCGTGGGCTGCGACACAAAACACGCCGCCGCCGCCTTGCCAAAGTGGCGCTCACGCGCCACCGCGACGATGTATTTGAGCTCGGTGAGGGTCATGGGGGGATTGTCAGGCCTTCCAACCCTCAAGCCTTCAAAAACGCCGCCTTCCCGCCCAGCCAGCGGCTGACATGCCGCTCGGCCAGTTCCGGGTAACGCGCCAGCATGAGCGGCGCCGCGCGGCGGGCCCAGTCCAGGAGTGCGGTGTCGGTGGCCAGGTCGGCAAAGCGCAGCAGCGCGTCGCCTGACTGTCGCGCGCCAAGGAATTCTCCAGGGCCGCGAATCTCCAGGTCGCGCCGGGCGATTTCGAAGCCATCGTTCGTCTGCGCCATGGCTTTGAGCCGCTCCCGCGCCATCTGCCCCAGGCGGCCGCCTTCGGGTTCCGAATACAGCAGCACGCAGGCCGACGCCGCCGCGCCGCGCCCGACCCGCCCGCGCAGCTGGTGCAGTTGCGACAGGCCAAAGCGCTCGGCGTGCTCGATGACCATCAGCGAGGCATTGGGGACGTCCACCCCCACCTCGATCACCGTGGTGCTGACCAGCACCCCCATCTGGCCACCGGTAAACAGGGACATCACGGCTTTTTTCTCGGCCACCGGCATGCGCGAATGCAGCAAGCCAACCATGATTTCTGTGGGAGGGCGGGGGCTGTTCAGCGCAGCGGACAGGTCCGCATGCGTCTGCGTGGCATTGGTCAGGTCCAGCGCCTCGCTTTCCTCGATCAGCGGGCAGACCCAGTACACCTGCCGCCCCTGCGCCAGCTGGACGCGGATGCGCTCCACCACCTCGTCGCGCCGGGTGTCGCTGACCACCTTGGTGACGATGGGGGTGCGGCCGGGGGGCAGTTCGTCGATCGTGCTGACGTCCAAGTCGGCGTAGTAGCTCATTGCCAGGGTGCGTGGGATGGGCGTGGCGGTCATCATCAGCAGGTGGGGCTCCTGCGCCACGCCGTCTGCGCCCACCTGCATCTTGCTGCGCAGGGCCAAGCGCTGCGCCACGCCAAAGCGGTGCTGCTCGTCAATCACCGCCAGGCCCAGGCGACTGAACTGCACCTTGTCCTGGATGATGGCGTGGGTGCCCACCACCAGGCCGGCCGCACCACTGGCAACCGACTCAAGCATCTTGCGCCGCTCGGCCGGTTTCTGGCTGCCCGTGAGCCAGGCCGTCTGCACGCCCAGGGGTTCCAGCCAGCCGATGAGCTTGCGGAAATGCTGCTCGGCCAGGATCTCGGTGGGGGCCATCAGTGCACATTGCCAGCCGCTGCCGATGGCGATGGCTGCCGCCAGCGCCGCCACCACGGTCTTGCCGCTGCCCACGTCGCCCTGCAGCAGGCGATGCATGGGCAGGGGCTGGGCGATGTCGGCGGCAATTTCGTGGCACACCCGTTGCTGCGCAGCCGTCAGCGCAAAGGGCAGCGCCCGGCCCAGACGGGCGTGCAGGCTGTCTGCATCACCCGGCGGCAGCGTCAGCGGCGGCGCACGCAGCCGGGCCCGCTCCTGACGGCTCTGCAGTTGCGACAGCTGCTGCGCCAGCAGCTCCTCCAGCTTCAGCCGCTGCCAGGCCGGGTGGCTGTGGTCTTCCAGGGTGTCCAGCTGCACATCGGGCGCCGGTTGATGCAAAAATGATAGCGATTGATGACATGTCCACACGGAAACTTGACCCAAAGGCTTCAAGACTTCGGGCGGCACCGTTTCCGACAGGTCGGCCCGCTGCAGGCCGCTGACCACCACCTTGCGCAGGTAGGGCTGGGGCAGGCCCGCCACGGTCGGGTAGACCGGTGTGAGCGCCGTGGGCAGGTCGCCCCCCGCCGTCTTGCAAGTCGGGTGCATCATGCTGCGGCCCAGGAACCCGCCCTTGACCTCCCCCCGGACGCGCAAGCGTTTGCCCACTGCCATCTGCTGCTGTTGCGAAGGATAGAAGTTGAAAAAGCGCAGCTGGCAGGTGTCGCCGTCGCCCGAACGGTCGGCGTCTTCCTGCACCGTCACCACCAGCTGGCGGCGAGGGCGGTACACCACCTCGTTGTGCGTCACCGTGGCCTCGATCTGCGCCGTCTCACCATCGCGCGCGTCCGCCAGGCGGGTGATGCGGGTTTCGTCCTCATAGCGCAGCGGCAGGTGCAGGGCCAGGTCGATGTCGCGCAGCAGGCCGAGCTTCTCCAGGCCCTTTTGCAGTTCGGTCTTGGGCGGGGCCGCTTGTGGCATAGGACAATTCTGCCCGATGGCCCACTCCCTCAGCGACTTCGACTTTGATCTGCCGCCCGATCTGATCGCCCAGCACCCCGCACCCACCCGCACCGGCTCACGCCTGCTCGATGGCAGCGCCCTGGCCCAGGACGGTGGCCAGCCGGTGGACCGCCGCTTCACCGAGCTGCCCGCGCTGCTGCGCGCGGGTGATCTGCTGGTCTTTAACGACACTCAGGTCATCAAGGCCCGCCTGTTCGGCCAGAAGAGCAGCGGTGGCAAGGCCGAGCTGCTGGTGGAGCGTGTGCTGCACGGCCAGGAGGTCGCCGCCCACCTGCGCGTGAGCAAAAAGCCGGCCGTCGGCAGCGTCATCTCGCTACAAACATCAGAGCAAACTGTGGGTCCATCCAACGGGAAATCTTCCGAAATCCTTCAAGCCCGGCTGCTCAGTCGCTGGCCCGATGCCGACGGCCCGCTGTACCGCTTTGAGCTCACGGGCAGCAGCGGCGCCGACCCGCTCACACTGCTCGACCGCCATGGCCATGTGCCGCTCCCGCCCTACATCACCCACAGTGACTCCGACGACGACGCCACCCGTTACCAGACCGTGGTGGCGAAACACCCTGGCGCCGTGGCCGCCCCCACGGCCGCACTGCACTTTGACGAGGCCCTGCTGGCCCGACTGATGGCGCAGGGCGTAGAGCGGGCCAGCGTCACCCTGCATGTGGGCGCAGGCACCTTCCAACCCGTGAAGACGGAGAACCTGGCCGAGCACCGCATGCATAGCGAGTGGTACCGCATCCCGCCCGACACGCTGGAGGCCATTGCCCGATGCCAAGCGCGGGGCGGCCGCGTGGTGGCCGTGGGCACCACCACCGTGCGCACCCTGGAGAGTTGGGCGAAAACGCGGCAGACCGAAGGCGAAACCGCCATCTTCATCACGCCGGGTTTTCAGTTTGAGGCCGTCGATGTGCTGCTGACCAACTTCCACCTGCCCAAATCCACGCTGATGATGCTGGTCAGCGCCTTTGCAGGTTACGACAACATCCGCCGCCTGTACGCCCACGCCATCGCACAGCGCTACCGCTTCTTCAGCTATGGCGATTCGATGCTGCTAAAGCGGGCTGGGGCTTGAGCTTCACAGCTGCTGCAGGCGTCGCCAGGCCTCGGTCTTCTGCGCCAAACCCATTGCCGCGTAGGCCGGGCCCTTCACTGCCATGCGCGAAGGGCCCTGGCCACCATAACGGCTTCAGTAAAAATTCGGCTAGGTCGCCATGTCCCCAGCCGGCACGTGCGCTTCTGGGGAGCGGGAATTCAAGGGATTTCAGAAACAGGGCGAGCCCGCTTGATTGCGCGCTTGATTGGCCAGCCCTCAATGGGCACAGCGAACGCCCGGCGAACGCCCTGGTCTTGGAACAGACCTTCCAGAAATTGGACGAAAACCCGCAGCCGGACCAATTTGCGCGAAGACTCCGAGAACACTGCGGTGATGGGCGATGCCGGACTATGCCAACCAGATAGCAATTGCACAAGCTCCCCTCTGGCCACCCGTGGTGCCAAATTGATTGCTGGCAAATGCAAGATTCCTTGACCTGCCAATCCGGCATTGACCAGCGCAGGACCATCATTGACCGCCAGCAATGGCTGCACTTCCACATCCCGACGCTGGGGGCCGCGCTCAAAGCGCCATCTATTGCTCACGGTACCGTCGGCCGCAACCATGGCTAGACAGTCATGCTTCAGCAAATCCAGCGGATCTCGGACCTTGCCCCGGTTGCCGATGTAGGCAGGCGCGGCGCAAGTCAGCATACGGCTGCCTGAAAGACGGACAGAGATAAGATTGCCGCGTGGACCATGCCCGCCCCAAGTCGCTGAAGGTTCACCAAGCAACACGCACACATCCATCCCGCGCGCCACAAAATCCGAGGCGTCGTAGTCGAGATTCACGTCCAAGCGCAAGCCAGGATGCTTCCGTAAAAAGTCGGGGATAGCTGGAACTATCAGGGCGCGCCCGGGCCCAGGATGCAACATCACCCTGAGACGGCCTTGCGCGACCTGGCGAGTACCAATCAAGTCCTCTTGCGCTTGCTCCAATTGAGCGAAGATTTCTCTGCACCGGGAATAGAAGGCGCGGCCATCTTCGGTGAGCGCCACACCGCGCGTTGTGCGATGAAACAAAGGCACCCCCATGGAAACCTCCAGGCTTGCCATCGCCTTGCTGACAGCAGATCCCGTCAATCCCAAGACTTCGCCTGCAGCAGCAAAGCTGCTATGGCCAGCGACACTGGCAAATATGCCAATTTTCCGGAGTCGATCCACTTGGAGAACCCATCTTGATCAAGAAAAATTTTCCTGTCGATTATGACTGGCGATTCATTGCTGGCATCGCGAAATTGGCATACCGTCTCATCTCAACCCCAAATTGAGATCTTCATGCAACGTCGCCAATTCCTTTCTTCGCTCTGTGC
>JBDKJB010000179.1:0-4818 GCA_039796835.1 Pseudomonadota bacterium
GTAGGGCACCCATTTGCTGATGTTGACCCAGAAAAACAGGAAAGCCATGGTCGCGGTGTACTTGAGTGGCGGCAGCTTCATCGGCAGCACATAGGCCGTGACCGGCGGTCCACCCGCGTGCGAGATGAAGCTGGTGAAACCGCTGGTGGTGGTCAGCAGTGCGCCCAGCCACCGGGGCGCAGGGGGGGCATCGGCCCTCGGTGGAAAAAACAGGCGCTGGGCGAGGAAGAGCAGTGTGAAGACGCCGACCAGGCCCGCCACCCATTTGGCGTTCAGCAGCTTGAAAGTCAGGGTGCCGATCAGTGTGCCCAAGAGCGCCCAGGGGATCAGGAAGCGTGTGAGAGTGCGGTCGAAATCCTTGCGGAAGGCTGCGATGCCGATCACGTCGATCAACAGGAGCACGGGCAACAGGATGGCTGCCGCCTCTGGCACGCTCACCGTCAATGCCATCAGCGGCACGGCCAGGGCCCCCATGCCGGTGCCAAAACCGCTTTTGCTGATGCCCATGAGCAGCACTGCCGGAATGGAAGCCGCGTAAAACCAGGGGTCAGTGATGACGGGAAGCATGCCAGATGCTATTATTTTGATATCTAACTATATCCATGGATTATCGGAAAAATCCTCGATTTAATCGGAATCCAGGCCCAGATAGGCTTTGCGGATCTCGGGGCGGCTCAGGAGTTCGGAAGCCAGCCCTTCGGCAACCATGCGCCCTTCTTCGAGCACGTAGGCCCGCGTCGCACATTGCATCGCCATGGCGACGTTTTGCTCGACCAGCAGCACCGAAGTGCCCTGCGCGTTGATGTCGCGGATGGCCGCGAACATGTCCTGCACGATCACCGGCGCCAGCCCCAATGAGGGCTCGTCGAGCAGCAGCAGCTTGGGCCGGGCCATCATGGCGCGGCCGATCGCCACCATCTGCTGCTGCCCACCCGACAGCGACCCGGCCGGCCGGGGCAGCTTTTCCTTGAGGGCCGGAAAAAGTGCCAGCACACGCTCCAGGGACTGCGCCCGATGCACTCGGGCGCTGGCAATGTAACTGCCCAGTTCGAGATTTTCCAGCACCGTCATGCCGGTGAACAGGCGCCGGCCCCCTGGCACGAGGGCGATGCCGGCCTCACAAAACCGGTGACCAGGCAGGCTGGAGATGTCCTGCCCGTGGAAATGCAGGCGCCCAGCATGCGCCTTGTGCAGCCCGGCAATCGCGTTGATGAGCGTGGATTTGCCTGCCCCGTTGGGCCCCACCACGCACACCAGCTCGCCCGTCTGCACCTGCAGCGACACGCCCCACAGGGCCGGAGCCGCGCCGTACTTCACGTCGATGGTCTGCACATCAAGCATGGGCGCCTCCTGCGGCAGCGCCCAGATAGGCCTTGACCACCTCAGGGTTCTGCATCACATCCCGGGGAGCACCCACCGCCAGAAGCTGACCGTGGTTGAGCACGGCAATGCGATCCACCAGAGACATCACCGCGTGCATGACATGCTCCACAAACACGATCGTGGCGCCCTGGTCGCGGATCTGGCGGATCAGGGCCACCGCGCCGTTGATTTCGCTCGGTGTGAGGCCTGACAGCACTTCGTCGAGCAGCACCAGCTTGGGCCGGGCAGCCAGCGCCCGCGCCAGTTCCAGGAACTTGCGCTGGTGCAGGTTCAGGTCATCCGGCAAGACGAGCGCCTTGTCCTTGAGCCCCGTGAACTCCAGCCACTTCCAGGCTTCAGCCGTGGCCTCGCTGCGCGACAGCCTGGCACCACCAAACATGGCCACCAAGGCCACGTTCTGCAGCACACTCATGGTGGGGAACGGACGGGGAATCTGATAGGTGCGCGCCATGCCGTGGCCCGCCACCGCATGGGCGGCGGCATGGGTGAGGTCTTTGCCGTCGAACACCATCTGCCCGGCCGTCGCGGGGAAATGCCCGCTGACCACATTGATGAAGGTTGATTTGCCGGATCCGTTGGGCCCCAACAGGCCCAGGATCTCGCCCGGATAGACCTTCAGGTCAACACCGTCCAGCGCCTTGACGCCTGTGAAGTGCTTGGCCAGGCCGCGCACCTCCAGGAGGGGGGCTTTGTGGGTGTGATCCACAGCCTGATACGCGGCGTGCGCCCCAGGCGTGTGCAACGCCGGACCGGGTACCGCATCACCAGCTGGCCCCGTGCCCTGCCCGGTCCGGTCTAGCCGTCGTTTGCGCCAGCCCGCCACCATGTCCATGATGCCGTTGGGCATGAACAGGATCACCACCACCAGCACTGCGCCAAAGGCCGCCCGCCCCAACACCGCAGAATTGCCCGCCGTGAAGGCATACAGCAGGCTGGTGATGACCACCGCCCCGACCGCCGGGCCAACCCAGTGGCGTGTGCCACCGAGCACGCTCATCAGCACGACCGTGAGAGGAACAGTGATGTTGAAGGTTTCCCCCACCGTCACGTAGTTGACGAACAGGGCATGAATCCCCCCTGCCATGCCCGCGAGCGCACAGGACAGCGCGAAAGCCGCCAGCTTGTAGCGCAAGGTGGGCACACCCATGACCTCGGCCACATCTTCATCGTCATGAATGGCGAACAGGCCGAGCCCCAGTTTGGAGCCATGCACCTTCCAGGCCACCAGCGCAGTGACCAGCGCACCGGCCACGGCCATCAGGTAGATGCTGGACGCCGCACTCGGCGCAAGCTTCGGGACGGTCACGCCAGCCAGGGAAATGCCGGGGCCGCCATCGATGCGGGTGTTCAGCACGATGGTGGCGACGACGAAGGTGATCGCGAGGGTGAGCAAGGCAAACAGTTCGCCGCGAACGGATTTGACACGGAACACCACAGCACCGAGCGCCAGGCCCAAGAGAGCCGCAAAGACCATTGCCACCGGCAAGGTGGCCAGGAAGGGCCAATTCAGGTTGGCCGACAGCCCCGCGGAGCTGTACATACCGATGCCAAAGAAAGCGCCGTGACCAAATGAAAAATAGCCTGAGTAGCCCGACAGGATGTTCCAGCTCAGCGCCAGGATGGTCCAGTGGCAGATGAGGTAGAGGAACGACTCGTAGAAAGCTGGCAAACCCAGCCAGGGCACGCAGGCCAGCGCCAGCGCTGAACCCACCATGGCAGCCAGGCTCTTGTTCAGCGCCATCAGTGCGACCGCCCCGCTGGCTTGAAGAGCAGCATCACGATCAGAAGCGAGAAGGACACGATGGGGGCCCACGCCGGCGCGGCGACCGCCATGGTGATGGCTTCGCTCACGCCGATGAACAGGCCTGCCACCAGCGGTCCCAGCGCGCTGCCCAGCCCACCCAGCATCACTGCGGCAAACACCACTCCCACCCAGGCAAAAATCTGTGACGGGGTCAGGGTAAAGGTCAGCGCCAGGCAGATGCCCGCCACCGCGGCCAACGCCGCACAGACGCCAGACAGCATCAAGGACAGGCGTCGTTGGTCAATGCCAAATGCGGTGGCAATGGGCCCGTCTTCTGCCATGGCCCGCAGGGCTTTGCCCAGGTCGGTATAACGCATCGCTGCCCAGATGGCAAAACAGAACGCCAGCGAAAGCCCTAGGGTCACCAATTCAGGCACCGGGAAATACAGCCCGGCGACAACGAACTTTTGGTCGTTGTAATGACTCTCCAGGCGACGGAAGTCCGCAGTCCAGATGCCCTGGATCAGGCTTTCGATCATCACCGTCATGCCGAAGGTGACGAGCAGCGAATTGAAGGGCGTGATGCGGAAGCGCGCCAGAAGCCACTGCTGCGCCACGCCGAGTCCGAAAAACAGGGGTGGCAGCACCAACAGAGACAGCAGCGGATCGAGCCGCCAGACGGTGGCCATGTGATAGGCCGCGTAAGCACCAAGAAAGACGAAACCGAAATGCGCCAGGTTGATCTGGCGCAGCAGGCCCCAGGTCAGGCCCAGGCCCAGGCCGACCAAACCATACAGACTGCCGATGAAGATGCCGGACAGGACAGACTGGACGAGCAGGTTGAAGCTGGGCAATCTGAAGCCTTGACAGGATCAGTTGGCAACGAGCTTGGCACCTGGGGCGGCGTGGCTCTGCGGCCATACCACCACCCACCGATTGTTCTGCACCTGTTTCACCTTCATCAGGTCGTCACCATAGTTGCCGGGGCCATTGAAGCGAAGCTTGCCGTGAATGGTGTCGACGCGGTTCGCCTTGAGAAAAGCGGCAATGGCCTTGTCGTCGAAGCTCTTGGCACCCAGGACGCCAGCCTCCAGCATCTGCCAGGCGCTGAACGACACCGCTGCCTGCACTTCGACATGGATGTCGGGCATCCGCGCGGCCCGGGCTCGCTCGTTGTATGCCTTGACGAACACGCTGGCGATAGCGTTGTCTGTGAACGGTGAGTGCTCTTCAAAGATGGTGAGCGACACCGCGTTCTTGCCGTCCGACGAATTGGTCATGGGGCCCGGGGCGGGGTAGGTGTGGAAATGGTTGGGCGGCACGTAGTCGATTTTCTTCATCGAGTCGAGCAGCATGTTGCCCTCCAACGCAATGTCGCCCATCCACACCAGATCAGGTTTCGCATCCTTCACGCGTGCTGCGATGGGCCCGAAGTCGCGGTTGCCGAACTCCCATTCCAGAAAGAGCACCTCACGGATGCCGCGCTTCTTGGCCACTTCGCGGGCACCTTGGCTCAGGAAATGCAGGGGTGGAAACTTGCTGGTGACGATGGCAATCGTTTTGGGCGTCTTGCCGGCCGCGGCGTAAGCATCGAACACCATGTTCGGAATGGTGTTACCGGGATCCGAACCCAGTGACCAGGCCGGAAAAGCCATGTCGTACTTGGCCAGAGAGGGGATACCGAACGAATG
>JBDKJB010000180.1:0-4804 GCA_039796835.1 Pseudomonadota bacterium
GACAGCAATGCGACACCAAGCGTCGAGGCAGCCAAGCCGCCCGAGAAGAAGTTCAACCGAGCGTGCATGGTGGTGGCTCCTGGAATTTATGCAAAAACGCCGGCGTGGTCACCCATTCTGTCTGACACCTCGCCCAACTGGTGCAGGGTGTCGCCGTAGGTCATTTCCAGCTGGGTGAGCACGCGGAAGTAATGACTGATGATGTATTCGTCGGTCACGCCGATGCCGCCATGCAGCTGCACCGCTGTCTGCCCTACATAGCGCATGCTCTCGCCGAGCTGGTATTTGGCGCGGGCCAGGGCGACGCGGCGCTCGGGCGCTGGCGTGTTGAGCTTGAGGGTGCCGTAGTAGCTCATCGAACGGCCAAGTTCCAAAGCCATCTTCATGTCCGATGCTTTATGCCGCAATGCCTGGAAGCTGCTGATGGCCACGCCAAAAGCCTTGCGGGTGTTGAGGTACTCTGCGGTGATGGCCAGGGTTTTGTCCATCGCGCCCACCGCGTAGGCGCAGTTGGCGGCAATGCCGATGTCCACGGCATGCTCCAGCGCGGCCAGGCCGTCGGCGGCCACCAGCTGCGCGGGCGCGTTGCTGAACGTGACATCGCCGGCGCGGCCGCCGTCCTGTGTGCCATAGGCGCGGACGCTGACGCCCGAGGCGCCGCGCTCGACCAGGAAAAGCTGGATCTGCGCGCCCACCTTGGCAGGCACCAGAAAGGCGTCGGCCGCATCGGCCACGGGCACCAGGCCCTTGGTGCCGCTCACGGTCCAGCCGCCACCAGCCTGCGCGGCCGTGGTGGCACACACGCCGAGCTTGTAGCGCGAACCGCGCTCCACCTGGGCCAGTACGACGATTTTTTCGCCACCGGCAATGCCTGGGAGCCAGGCGGCTTGCACGGCATCAGGCGCGTAGCTGGCCAAGATGCCACCGGCAATCAAGACCTGCGCCAGTGGCTCCAGCGCAATGCCGCGGCCGAGTTCTTCCATGGCGACCATCGCTTCGACCGGACCCATGCCCATGCCGCCGTGCTCTTCGGGCACATAGACGCCGGTCAGGCCGAGTTCGGCCAGTTCGGTGTAGTTGGCGCGGCTGAAGCCGCCCGCGTCGGCGACGGCACGGCGTTTTTCGAAGGTGTTGGCCTTGTCCATCCACTTGCGCACGGCGTCGCGCAGCTGTTCCTGGTCTTCGGTGAATTCAAAGTTCATGGTGGGTCTTCCTTGTTTTCTGCCGAAGCTCAGCCGAGGACAGTCTGCGAAATGATGTTGCGTTGCACTTCATTGGAGCCGCCGTAGATGGTGGTCTTGCGCATGTTGAAGTAGGTGCCGGCCAGGGGCGCAGCGTGCAGTGCGGCGCCCGGGAACTGGTCAGCCTGCCAGCCGGCCTCCATGGCCTCATGGATCAGGGGCAGGGCGTAGGGGCCGGCGGCCAGCATCATCAGTTCGGAATAGGTCTGCTGGATCTCGCTGCCGCGAATCTTGAGCAGGCCCGCCACGTCGAGCGAATTCTTGCCGCTGCGCTCAGCCGAGAGCACGCGCAGCACCATCATCTCCAGGGCGATGACCTGCACCTCCAGTTTGGCGATCTCGTCGCGGAAGCGGCGGTCGTCGAGCACGCCTTCGGTCTTGGCGATGCGCTTCAGGCGCTCCAGTTCCCGCTTGGCGCGGTTCACGTCGGCGATGTTCGTGCGCTCGTGGCTCAAGAGGTGCTTGGCGTAGGTCCAGCCCTTGTTTTCTTCGCCGATGAGGTTTTCTACCGGCACCTCGACGTTGTCGAAAAACACGCTGTTGACTTCGACACCGCCATCGACGGTCTTGATCGGCTGCACCGTGATGCCGGGGGACTTCATGTCGACCAGCAGGAAGCTGATGCCGGTCTGCGGCTTGCCTTCATTGCTGGTGCGCACTAGGCAGAAAATCCACTCGCCGTACTGGGCCAGCGTGGTCCAGGTCTTCTGGCCGTTGACGATGTATTTGTCACCCCGGCGCTCGGCCTTGGTGCGCAGGCTGGCCAGGTCGGAGCCGGCATTGGGTTCGCTGTAGCCCTGGCTCCACCATACGTCGCCACTGGCGATGCCGGGCAGGAATTTCTGCTGCTGCTCGGGGCTGCCGAAGGTCATGATGACCGGGGCCACCATCACCGGGCCAAAGGGGATGATGCGCGGCGCGCCGGCCATGGCACACTCTTCTTCGAACAGGTGTTTCTGCACGGCGTTCCAGCCCGGGCCGCCAAATTGCTTGGGCCAGGCGTAGCCCAGCCAGCCCTTTTTGCCCAGGATCTTGGCCCAGCCCTGCTGGTCGTCCCGCGTGAGGTGCAGGGCGTTGTGCACCTTGTGTGCCGTGTCTTTGGGCAGGTTGGCGCGCACCCAGGTGCGCACCTCGTCGCGGAATGCGAGTTCTTCGGGGGTAAAAGCCAGGTCCATCAGGGTCTCCGGTTGGGCAATTCGGTCGCAACCGCGATTTTTAGCACGACCGTTCTATTTTTCATGTCCAAGTTGTGACAACAATGCAGGCTTGCACACATCACTCCTTTTGGCACAGCACACATGGGCCGCGACCTGATTATCTTGATTTCTGGCAAAGGTTCAACGATGAAAGCCATCGTGGACACCGCGCACGCCCAGGGCTGGGCAGAGCGTCTGGGCGCCCGCGTGCGTGCGGTCATCAGCAACCGGCCCCAGGCCCTGGGCCTGCAGACGGCGGCCAGCCTGGGCATCGCCACCGAGGTGGTGGACCACACGGCCTTTGCCGCGCATCCTGCGCCGCGCGAAGCCTTTGAAGCCGCGCTGGCGGCGGCCATCGAGCGCCACAGCTTGCCCCGGACGGGTGAAGAGTCCAAGGCGCCGCCGCTCATCGTGCTGGCGGGCTTCATGCGCATCCTGACCGCCGGTTTTGTGAACGCCTACGCCGGGCGCATGGTCAACATCCATCCGTCGCTGCTGCCGCATTTCCCCGGTTTGCACACCCACCAGCGGGCGCTGGATGCGGGGCACACCCGGGCCGGCAGCACGGTGCATTGGGTCACCGACGAGCTGGACCATGGCCCCGCGCTGGGGCAGGTGGAGGTGCCCATCCTGCCGGGGGACGATGCAGACACTTTGGCCGCCCGCGTGCAGGCCGCTGAGCGCACGTTTTATCCCGAAATTTTGTATAAAATTTTGTCAAAACAAGCCTGATTTTGCTATTCAAAATATATCTAAGAAGATAGATGTTCATTCGGAAATATTCGATGATTTTCTTGTAAAAATACTGCCCCGCCGTTTGCTCTCATTTTTATATGCATCCCAAAGCCCTGCTCGACACCGCCGCTGAACTGACGGGGCAGGTGCTGCGCTTTGACCACCCGGCTGACGCTGTGCTGGCCCGCTTCTTCAAGGAGCACCGCAACCTGGGCCCGCGCGAGCGCGCCACCCTGTCAGACACCGTGTTCAAGGTGATGCGCAACAAACTGCTGTACGACCACCTCTCGCCCAGCGGCAGCGGCCCCAAGGAGCGGCGCATGGCCATCCTGGGCTTCGCCGCGCCGCGTGATTTTTTGAACGGTGCGCTCACCCCGCCTGAAGTGCAGTGGCTCGACGCCTGCGAGGCTGTGGACCCGGCCGCCCTGCTGGACCGCCACCGTCACAATCTGCCGCAATGGCTGGCCGACGCACTCCAGGCCCAGGTCGGCAGCGGCTTCTGGCCCCTGGTGCAGGCGCTCAACACCCCTGCGCCCCTGGATCTGCGCGCCAACCCCCAGCACACCAAGCGAGATGCGCTCGTGCAGGCGCTGCAGGCCGACGGCGTGGCATGCGCGCCCACGCCCTACGTCCCCGGGGGCCTGCGAGTGCAGGGCAAACCGGCGCTCACGCAGCTCGCGGCGTTCAAGGCCGGGCACTTTGAAATCCAGGACGAAGGCTCGCAGTTGCTGGCCCTGCTGGTGGACGCCAAGCGCGGTGAGATGGTGGCCGACTTCTGCGCCGGCGCCGGTGGCAAGACCCTGGCCCTGGGGGCTGCCATGCGCAATTCCGGCCGCCTGTACGCCTTTGACACCTCGGCCCACCGGCTCGAGGGGCTCAAACCCCGGCTGGCGCGCAGCGGGCTCTCGAACGTGCACCCGGTGGCCATCGCCCATGAGCGCGACGAGCGCATCAAACGTCTGGCCGGCAAGCTGGACCGGGTGCTGGTCGACGCCCCGTGCAGCGGCCTGGGCACGTTGCGCCGCCATCCCGACCTGAAGTGGCGCAACACCGAGACTTCGATTGCGGACAAGGCGCAGTTGCAAGCCGCCATCCTGCACAGCGCGGCGCGCCTGCTCAAGCCCGGCGGGCGACTGGTCTATGCCACCTGCAGCCTGCTGCCGCAAGAGAATGAGGCCATTGCGGAGGCTTTCGGTGCCACGCATCCAGATTTCAAGCCGGTGAACGTGGCGGCGGAGCTGGAGCGCCTCAAAGCCGTCGACAGCCCGTCAGCGGCTGCAAAGCTGTGCAGCGGTGCCGCTGACGCGCCTGGCCAATACCTGCGTCTGTGGCCGCATTTGCATGGCACCGATGGGTTTTTTGCGGCCGTGTGGGAGCGGGCCTAGCAAGGGTGGCTGCCAGGTTGCCCGAAGGCTCGCGACACCAGAAGCCACGGGGGCATGGCGCCAGTCTGGCTGTGGAGAATCCTGAAAGCCTTGGGGAAGTCCGGAGGGCTCCGGACCATCGGTTAGCATGCGCCGCAGACCCTCAAATGCCGCTTGAATTGCTATAAAAATAGAAGCTTACGATTCTTTTTGAATAACGGAAATATTCGCTTTTTTCTTCATGAATACTGCCCGTGACACCCAAATC
>JBDKJB010000181.1:0-4799 GCA_039796835.1 Pseudomonadota bacterium
CCAATGCCTTGTTCATCATGGTGGCCGAGTCCACCGAAATCTTCCGTCCCATCACCCAATTGGGATGAGCGCACGCCTGCTCTGGCGTCGCATATCGTAGATCTGCAGGAACCCACGACCTGAAGGGCCCACCGGAAGCTGTGAGGATGACCTGGTGCACACGCTGCCCCCAGGTCGAAGCATCTTCTGGCAGGCATTGGAAGATTGCTGAATGCTCGCTGTCCACGGGCAACAAAGTGGCCCCACCCTGTTGCACAGCATCCAGGAACACCTTACCCCCGACCACCAATGCCTCTTTGTTGGCAAGCATCAGTCGCTTGCCAGCGCGGGCAGCCGCAACGCAGGATGCCAGACCAGCAACACCGACAATGGCTGCCATCACCAAATCCACCTCTGGGTGACCGGCGAGTTGAGCAATCGCTTCGGCCCCCGAAAACACCTGCGTGGGTAGGCCGTGGGCGCTACATCTCTCCTTCAGAGTCCGGGCTTGCTCTTCGTCCACGATGGCCGCATAAGCGGGCCGGTGCAACATGCACTGCGAAAACAGCTCGTCCCCACGCGTAGCAGCAGTCAGTGCATAAGCCTCATACAAATGAGGATGGCGGGTGATCACGTCCAGGGTGTTGACCCCGATGGACCCGGTGGAGCCCAAAACAGCAATGCGCTTCTTCACACCTATCCCGTTCTGTCAACTCAAGCCCATGGCAAGCGCCAGGGGCAGCACCGGAAGCAAAGCATCGACCCGGTCCAGTACACCACCATGCCCTGGCAGGAGGCCACTGCTGTCTTTCACGCCGGCGCTGCGCTTGACGAGGGACTCCAGCAGGTCACCAACCACACTTAGCGCAGACAAAGACAGCACTGCCAGAATCAGCACTCCCCAACCATGCGATTGGAGACGAGAGTAAAGGCTTGGCACGTCCGCCGCAAACAGACGATCTGCCCAGACCCAGGCCATGGACAAGATCACCACCCCCAGCATGCCACCCCACACACCTTCCCAGCTCTTGCCTGGGCTGATGCTCGGCGCCAGTTTTCCATTGGCAACACGCCCCCCAAACCGCCTCCCAGCAAAGTAAGCAGCGATGTCTGCTGCCCAGACCAGCAGCAAGACTGACAGGAGGAAGTTGGTTCCGACAACCTTGGCCCAGACCACTGCCGCCCAGGTCACCACAAGCACAAGCCAGCCTGCGGCGAGCCGCAAATTCCTGTGGTACGAACCCCAGGCAGCAACGCCCCTCCACAGCAGAAAAGCCCCCATTGCTGGCCACAACAGTCCCGGCAACCACCATGAATATGCCGCGTCAGGGTTAGGCTGAAAGGCCCCCACCCACCACATGCCAGCGCAAACACCTCCCATCAGAGCCCCACACAATCGGGAGCCCGCATCGGTGAGGCCATTCAACCTTCCCCACTCCCAGGCGCCCGCTGCAATCAGCACGAGAACGAGGACAGCAAACGGATGCCAGTTGCGCGCGAACATTGCTGGCAGAAAAATCGCCAATAGCACCAGAGCCGTGATGACACGCTGGCGCAGCATGGTCAGGTCACACCAACAGACGGCACATGCTCAGCCGCCTGAGCAGATGTTTTGCCAAATCTCCGCTCCCGGCGCGAGAATTCTTTCAGCGCCAGATCCAGTGTTGCACCATCAAAGTCTGGCCACAGGACGGGCGTGAAGTACAGTTCCGCATAGGCAGACTGCCACAACAAGAAATTGCTGATGCGCAGCTCGTCCCCTGTGCGAATGAGCAGGTCTGGGTCAGGCACATGCGCCAATGCCATGGCTGCATTCAAGTTGGCTTCAGTGATGGATTCTCCGCGCTCAGCGAGCCTGCTTGCCGCTTGAGCGATGTCCCAACGGCCACCATAATTGAAACAGACATTGAGCACCAGCCGCTCGTTGCCAACTGTGGCAGTCTCGGCTTGGTCCAATGCAGTCCTGACCTTATCGGACAAGTTGGATCGCTCTCCCACAAAGTGCAACTGCACACCGTCTTTTTTGAGCTCCGGCACCTCCCGCGCGATGGCCATGCCCAACAGATCCATCAGACCAGACACCTCATCGGTTGGACGGTTCCAGTTCTCGGACGAAAAGGCAAACACCGTCAGCACTCGGATACCGCGTTCAGCGCTGCCCTGGACACATTTTTTGAGAGCCGAAACGCCTTCCCTGTGGCCGGCAATCCTCGGGAGAAAACGTTGCTTGGCCCAGCGGCCATTGCCATCCATGACGATGGCAACATGATGGGGAATCTTGCCCGTCATGACCCGTGAAAGCCGTCAAACGGCCATCAGATCCTGCTCTTTTGCTGCTGTCAACTGATCGACGTGTGCGATCTGTCGGTCCGTCAATTTTTGAATTTCACCTTCAGACCGCTTCTGGTCGTCTTCTGATGCCAATTTGTCCTTGACGAGTTTCTTGACAGCGTCATTGGCATCGCGTCGCAAATTTCGGATCGCCACCCGGGCGCTTTCAGCCTCACCTCTGACCACCTTGGTCAGTTCCTTGCGTCGCTCCTCGGTCATGGCAGGCATCGGAACTCGAATGAGATCACCCATTGCGGCCGGATTCAAGCCCAGATCACTGTCACGGATGGCTTTCTCGATCTTGGCACCCATTCCTTTTTCCCAGGGTTGGACACTGATGGTGCGCGAGTCCAGCAAAGAAACATTTGCCACCTGGCTGATGGGCATCATGGACCCGTAGTAGTCCACCTGCACGGTATCGAGCAAAGCAGGATTGGCGCGCCCGGTTCTGACACGGGTCAGGCTGTTCTTGAAGGACTGGATGGACTGTTCCATCTTGGCTTCAGTGCTTTTTTTGATGTCCTGGATGCTCATGTCTGTCTCCGCGTCAGGCCAGATTCTCAGGCGTAGACCAGTGTACCTTCGTCCTCACCCAACACCACCCTCTTCAGCGCACCATGCTTGAAGATGGAAAAAACCTTGATAGGCAGTTTTTGGTCTCGGCACAGGGAGAACGCAGCAGCGTCCATGATTCCAAGATTTTTTGAGATGGCCTCGTCAAAGCTGAGCTTCGAATATCGCGTGGCTTTGGGGTCTTTTTTAGGATCTGCGGTGTACACACCATCCACCTTGGTGGCTTTGAGCACCATCTGCGCACCAATTTCAGCTCCACGCAGGGCAGCCGCGGTGTCGGTGGTAAAGAAAGGGTTACCGGTACCCGCGGCAAAGATGACCACTTTGCCCTCCTCAAGGTACTGCAAGGCTTTCGGGCGCACATAGGGTTCAACCACTTGTTCGATACCGATCGCAGACATAACCCGGGCAGTGAGCCCGGCCTTGTTCATGGTATCACCCAACGCCAAGGCATTCATGACCGTGGCCAGCATGCCCATGTAATCCGCAGTGGCACGGTCCATGCCAACAGAACCCCCTGCCACACCCCGGAAGATGTTTCCCCCGCCAATGACTACGGCAACCTCTACCCCCAGGTTCATCACCTCAGCGATCTCACCCACGATGCGGACAATCGTGTCACGATTGATGCCGAACTGATCGTCCCCCATGAGCGCTTCGCCGGAGAGTTTGAGCAAGATGCGCTTGTAGGCCGGCGAAGCGGTGGACATTCGTGAAGCTCCTGTAGGGTCAATCCAATGGATGGGCAGCGGGGTTTCTATTATCCGGAAGTCTGACTCAACCTCAGGCCGATTTTTGAGCAGCTGCCACCTGTGCGGCAACTTCGGCAGCAAAATCGTCCACTTTTTTCTCGATGCCCTCGCCAACCACATAGAGGGTGAACGCCTTGACGCTGGTATTGGCCGCCTTGAGCATCTGCTCTACCGTGGCCTTGTCATTCTTGACAAATGGCTGTGCCAGCAACGACACCTCCTTCAGGTACTTTTGTACCGAACCTTCGATGCGCTTGGCCATGATGTCAGCGCTTTGAGCAGGTTTGCCGGCGGCCTGCAGATCCTTGTTGGCTTCATCAGCCTTGCCCTGCGCCACAGCACGCTCCTTGGCAATCAGTTCAGCGGGCACATCAGCGGGCGACAAAGACACGGGCTTCATGGCAGCCACGTGCATGGCAACGTCCTTCGCAGCATTCATGTCACCGTCAAATTCGACTACCACGCCGATCCGGGTGCCGTGCAAGTAAGTGGCCAGCTTTGTATCGGAGGCAAAGCGCTGAAAGCGGCGGAAGCTCATGTTCTCGCCAATCTTTCCGATGAGGCCTTTGCGAACGTCTTCGAGCGTCGGACCGAAGCCATCTTGTGCGTAGGGCAATGCACCCAAAGCAGCAACGTCGGCGGGATTATGTTGCGCGACCAGCTTGGCGGCCGCATTGGCCAAGGCCAGGAAACTGTCGTTTTTGGTGACGAAATCGGTTTCGCAGTTGACTTCGATCATGGCACCTACTGAGGCATCCCCCCCTACGGCCACCACCCCTTCTGCAGTAATGCGGCTCGCAGCCTTGCCCGCCTTGCTACCGAGCTTGACGCGCAGGATTTCCTCCGCTTTTTCCATGTCGCCATTGGCTTCGGTCAAGGCACGTTTGCACTCCATCATTGGGGCATCTGTCTTGGCACGGAGTTCAGCGACCATTCCGGCGGTGATTGCAGCCATGTATTTACTCCTGAATTGATTGAAATTTGAATTCAAAAAAAAGGGGCCATGGCCCCTTTTGCGGGTGCTGTCCGTTGGTCAGGCAGCTTCGTTGACTTCGACGAATTCATCGCCGTCGCCTTCTGCGGCCACAGCTTTGACAACATCGTCAACAGCATTGGCTCGGCCTTCCAAAATGGCGTCCGCAATGCCTCGGGCGTACAAGGTGA
>JBDKJB010000182.1:0-4794 GCA_039796835.1 Pseudomonadota bacterium
AGTTCATCAACAAAGTGGTGGCGCAGAAGCCCGCCGGCATGACCCTGGCCATGCACCTGTGCCGCGGCAACTTCAAGAGCACGCACGCCGCCGCCGGCAATTACGAGCCGGTGGCCGAGGCCCTGCTCTCCGAGATGAAGATCGACGCCTTCTTCCTCGAATACGACGACGACCGCAGCGGCGACTTCAAACCCCTGCGCTACCTCGCCAAGGGCAAGACCGTGGTGCTTGGCCTGGTGACCACCAAGGTCGGCGACATGGAAAGCAAGGACGACCTCAAGCGCCGCATCGACGAGGCCGCCAAATACGCCCCGCTCGACCAGTTGGCCCTATCACCCCAGTGCGGCTTTGCCAGCACCGTGCACGGCAACGACATCGCCGTGGAAGCCCAGCGCAACAAGCTGCGCCTGGTGGTGGAAACGGCGCAGGAAGTCTGGGGCTGATCCGCGCTGTCCCACGCCGCACTCACAGAAAAGGGCCTCACGGCCCTTTTTTGTTGCGGTTTGCTATGAATGTTGACTGTCTTTTGATTGAATAAGGATCAATTGAAATACCAAATTAAATAGCAAATTTATTAATATGGATAACGGAAATTTTCTTATTTTATTGATCAAATTTCTTTGATCAATAGACTACAACTCTTTAAAAGGTGGGCGTCAAGGTTTTAGACACCGCATGCGCCCTCAGGCTGCGTCCCAGGGCAGCACCCAGTCCTGCTCGGTCAGCTGAAACTGGGTTTCTGCGGGCGCGATCACCAGGCCGGGGGCGGTGCGCAGCTGGGGGTGGGCTTCGCGCCAGGCACGCAGGCCCCGCGCGTCCGCGCGGGTGGGGCGTGACGCCAGCTTCACTTCGATGGGGTAGAAGGTTTCGTCGCGCTCCAGCAGGATGTCCACCTCGGCCCCGGCGTAGCTGCGCCAGTGGCAGGCTCGGGGGGGGGCGTCCATGACGGCCATGTGCTTGCGGATTTCGGCCGCCACAGCCGACTCAAACAAGGCGCCGGTGAGCGGGTGACCGCCCAGCGCTTCGGGGCTAGAAATGCGCTGCAGGGCGCAGGCCAGACCGGTGTCGGCAAAATGGCCCTTGGCCTTGCCGCTGGCACGCTTGACGGCGTTGGTGTGAAAGGCCGGGAGTTCCATCCACTGAAAGGTGTCGCGCAGGATGCGCAGCCAGCGCTGGGCCGTCTTGTACGACAGGCCCAGCTCGCGCCCCAGTTGGGAGTGATTGATTTCCTGTGCAGTCAGGGCCGCCACCAGTTGCGTGAATCGGCCAAAGAGCTGCCGGTCTTCCACCTCGGCCAGCAGACGCACGTCGCGTTCAATGTAGGTGCTGATGTAGGAATCGTGAAAGCGCCGCAACAGCTTGAGTGGCAACTGTGTGGCCTGGGGCAAAAACCCGCGGAACAGGGTGTCGTACAGCGCACCTGCAGGGGCCGCGGTGGCGGGCAGGCGATCGGCCGGCGCGGCGGTGAAGGCGACAGGGTCGTCCAGGTAGCGCTGGAGCCAACTGGGACGGGGGGCGCTCTCGTCCGTGCCGACTGCATGGGCCATTTCAGCCAGGCTGAAGCCTTCCAGTTCCAGAAACACCGCCCGGCCCGCCAGAGATTCACTGGCCGTTTGCAGCACGGCCCACTGCTGCGAACCGGTCAGGATGTATTGGCCAGGGGCGCGGTTGGCGTCCACCCGGCGCTTGATGGCCGGCACCAATTCGGGTGCGTACTGGATTTCATCGAAGATGGCCGGACCAGGGTGGGTGTTGAGAAACAGCTCTGGGTCGTGGCGGGCGTTGCCGATGTCCTGCGCGGGGTCAAAAGTCACGCTGTCCCAATCCGGAAACGCATGCGCCAGCAAGGTGCTTTTGCCCACCTGCCGTGCCCCCGACAGCACCACCACCGAGAAGTGAGCTGTCAGCTCACGCACGTGCGCTGTGAGCATCCTTGGATTGAATTTCATGATCTAATTATAGACATATAATATCTATAATTCAATCATAAATACCTTCAATACAGGGCGTCCGGCAAACCGCAAAATGCATCCACCGGGCTCACTCCGGTGAACGGTTCCTGGCCCAGCATCTTGCGCACCACGGCGCGCTGCACGGGTTCGGTGGCGGTGTAGGCGTTGATGACGCAGGGCATGCGTGGTGCGTCGTACAGGTAGTAGGGCTGGCCAAAGGAGATCAACAGCGTGGGGATCTCGTGCCAGTTGCGCGTCATGGCCCGCTCCACCGGACCGAGCAGCGCAGCCCAGTCGAGGTAAATGTGGGATTTGTTGAGCAGTGACTCCTGTGCCAGCACGAAGATGACGAGATCGGTGTCGGCCACGGTGGGTGGGTGCTCGGCATCGTAAGCAGCGACCACAAAGCCCTGTTCGACCAGCAGTTCACGCAGCATCAAGGGCGGCGCAGACAGATGGGCAAAGCCGCTGCGCACGGACTCGGTGACCAGCACCACACGGCGATGCCGCGTGGGAGACAATGGTAAGGTGCCATGCACGTCCTTGACGAGGGTCGGGCTGGCGGCGGCCACGGCGTCGCTGACCTGCAGATGCGCCGGCGTCTGCAACTGAGACTGGACTTGCGCCAATTCAAACGACGGTGCAGCGGTCTGGCGATGCAGACCCAAGGCGGCTTTGAGGCCCAGCACCCGGACCAGCGCCGCCTGCACGCGGGCCTGGGAGAGCCGCCCATCCTGCAAGGCAGTTTCGAGGCTCCGGAGATCCGCCTCGAGGTCGCGCGTGAACAGCACCATGTCACAACCGTTTTCGATCACGTCCACCACCGCCTCGCTGCGCCTGGCCCAGCTGGCCAGCCCCCCCATGGTGGTGGCATCTGACACGATGAGGCCATTGAAGCCCAGTTCACCGCGCAACAGGTCCAAATTGAGCAGTTTTGACACCGAAGCCGGTCGGTATCGTTCGAGTCCGGTCGCGCCGTGAGCCTGGGCATAAGCCGGCAGGGCGATGTGGGCCGACATGATGCTCAGAACACCATCGGCGATGAGGGTTCGGTACAGGTGCCCAAACCTGGCCTGCCAGTCTGCCATGGACAGCGGGTTGATGGTGGTCACCAGGTGCTGGTCACGCGCATCAAACCCCTCGCCGGGCCAATGCTTGGCCGTGGCTGCCACGCCCTGCCCCTGCACGGTGCGCACATGCAAACGTGCCAGGGCCTCAATGCGTCGCGGATCCGAGCCAAACGAGCGTGTCGCCACGATGGCGCTGCGGAATTCGGCATTGATGTCCAGCACGGGTGTGAACGACCAGTTGACGCCCAGGGCCTTGGCCTCTGTCGCCATGACCTTCAGGGCTTGCTCGTACAGATCAGGTGCGTCCATGGCCGCCATGCCCAACTGGTTGTTCATGGGTGAAGTGCCCGCCAGGCTGATGGCACCCCCTTCCACGTCGGCGCTGACCAGCGGCGGCACCGCACTGCCCTGCACCAGGGCCTGGGCCCGCGCCAGCCCGGCGTCCAGCCCGTCGAACAGGTACTGTGTGAAACCACCCGGCTGCGCCCGCACGATCCGATCAAAATCCTCCGGGCTCTGGGGCTTGAGCATCACGTTGAACAGCTGGGCCAACTGCTGGCGCGGCATGAGCCGGGCGACGGTGGCCTGCACCCAGGCCACGCCACTGTCATCGAGGCGGAAGGGGGCCAGGCGAAGGCTGGCGAGCACGGATGGGTCTGGGGATGCCACAATGATCTGCCTCATTGCTTGTTGATGGTGCATGGTATCAAGGACGGACTGCATGCCGACATCTTTCTCCGGATTGCAACTGCGCTCGCTCATCACCCCGGCAGGGGAACTCGAGCTCTCATTGGCCTGTGTGGGCGCGCCTGCCCTGCAGGACGACGAAGTGCTGGTCCGCGTCGAGGCCACACCCATCAACCCGTCGGACATCGGCCTGCTGTTCGGCGCTGCAGACATGACCCAGGCGCGCTTTGAAGGCAGCGGCGCAGCGGCGTGCGTGACGGCCCCTGTGCCCCAACGTGCCCTGAAGGCCATGGCGGGCCGCACGGGGCAGGCGCTGCCCGTGGGCAACGAGGGCGCGGGCACGGTGGTGGCAGCCGGCGCATCGGGCCCCGCACAGGCGCTGATGGGTCGAAAAGTCTCCGTGATTGCCGGGGGCATGTATACGCAGTACCGCGCCGTGAAAGCCAGCGCCTGCATGGTGCTTCCGCCTGATGCCAGCGCAGCAGACGGGGCGTCGTGCTACGTCAATCCTCTCACGGCCCTGGGATTTGTGGAGACCATGCGGGTCGAAGGACACAAAGCCCTGGTGCATACGGCGGCCGCATCCAATTTGGGACAGATGCTGCTCAGGGTCTGCCAGGCCGACGGCATTGAACTGGTCAACATCGTGCGCAAACCCGAGCAGGAGGCTCTGCTTCGCAGTATGGGTGCGAAGCACGTGTGCAACCAGTCATCGCCCACCTTCATGGACGATCTCACCCAGGCCTTGGTCGCCACCGGGGCCACCCTGGCGTTCGACGCCACAGGTGGGGGCAAGCTGGCCGGTCAAATACTGACCTGCATGGAGGCGGCGCTGAGCAAGACAGCGACCGAATACAGCCGCTACGGTTCTGCCACCCACAAGCAGGTCTATCTGTACGGCAATCTTGACCTGTCCGCGACCGAGTTCCACCGCAGCTTTGGCATGGCCTGGGGCGTGGGTGGTTGGCTGGTGTTTCCGTTCCTGGCCAGGCTGGACGCCGCCACCAACGCCCGCTTACGCGCACGCGTGGCGGCAGAGTTGAGAACCACTTTTACCAGCCGCTATTCAAAGGAAATTTCGCTCA
>JBDKJB010000183.1:0-4751 GCA_039796835.1 Pseudomonadota bacterium
CGGCTCGGCTCTGCCGCACTGGTCGGTCAGCGCCTGGTTGGCCTTGATGCCAGCGGCGGCGGGCACCCTGGCCTGGTTGTGGCGGGCGTCGCGCCGGGCCCGGGCCTGGGTGCGTGGCCTGGCAGCCTGGCAGCTGGTGAGCTGCATCGGCCTGTTCACCCTGATGCTGAGCGCGGGCACGCAGTCTGAAACCGGCGCTGCGGCCCGCAGCCTGCCGGGTGAGCAGGTGCCCGGAGCGCGCTTCAACCCCTTCACCGACCTGTACGGCTGGGACGCTGCCGCGCGGCGTGCCCGGGCGCTGGCCGATCAGCACGCGACCAGTGGCCGCCCCCCAGCGCTGGCCGTGATGAACTGGACGCTGGACAGTCGCATCGCCTGGTATGCCGGCCGACCGACGCTGGTGGTCCAGCGTCATCTGGACCAGTTTGGCCTGTGGTGGGGCGTGTTGCAGCCCGGGGACAGCGCCCTGGTGGTCGATTGGTCCCAGATGAGCTTTGCCCCGCCGGTGGGGCCCGCTGAATTTGCGCGCTGCCGCTTGCTGGAGCAACAGCCGGTGACGCGCTGGGGCCGGCAGGTGGCCCATTTCAATTTTCAGCTCTGTGAAGACTGGCAAGGCCCGAAGGAGACCGCGCTTGACCGCCGCCACTGATCCCGTCAAAAAGACGCCACCCCGTCCTGCGCCGCAATTTGTGCGCAAGCCGCGCCAGCGGGACCACGGTGCGCCGCCGCGCCGCTTCTGGGCGTTGATGCTGGGCCTGGGTGTTGTGGCCCTGGCGTCGGCCATGCTGGTGCAGGCGATGCCGCCCAAGAAAGACCTGTTTCTGGCCGTCAACCAATGGGCCAGCCGTTACCCGGAAGCCGTGTGGTCCGCGCTCACCCTGCTGGGCGAAACCCCGGTGCTCATCGCCATCGTGTCACCACTGCTGGTGTGGCGACCCCAGGCCTTTTACTCAGTGCTGGCGGCGGTGCCCGTGGGGGCCTGCCTGTCCTGGGCACTCAAGGCCCTGTACAACGCCCCCCGGCCGGCGGCCCTGATCGACCCGGCCCTGTTTCAGGTCATCGGCCCGCAGCTGCACCGCAACGCCTTTCCGTCCGGGCACACCATCACCGTCTTTGCCGCCGCCGCCGCGCTGGTGGTTGGCCTGCTGGCTGCGCGTCGTCAGAAATGGCAGGTGCCGCGCATGCTGGCCGGCCTGATCGTCCTGCTGGCCGCCATGGTGGGGGTGTCTCGCGTGGCGGTGGGTGCGCACTGGCCGGTGGACGTGCTGGCTGGCGCTGGGGTAGGCTGGATCGCCGGCACCTGCGGCGCCTGGATCACCTTTCGTTTTCCGGACCTGTGGCAAACCCCCCGTATCTCCACCCTGCTGTCTCTGGCGGTCGGTGCCCTGGGCCTGTGGCTGCTCAAGGCGCCCGTCGAATTTGCGCAGGGCCACGTTACGCTCTACATCGCCGCGGCCTGCGGCATCCTGACGGTGTCAGACCTGGTGCTGCGCGTGGGGGTGGAGCGCTGAATGATGCAAGGTCAACTCTTCACTCAAGACTTTCTCATCCACGGTGTTGCCGATACGCCAGCGTGGCTGGAATTGCCGAACACAGCGCTTGAAGACTTCAAGCAGTCGCTGAACGTCATTTTTCGGGGGTTCGACGGTCAATCCACTATCAACGAAGCCCAGACCGAAGCGTTGATCATCAGTAAGATGCTGACCGTTCTTGGCTGGAACGACGACGTATTGCCTCAGGTCAATTCAGATGCCAAGGGACGCGAGTCGGTGCCAGATTTGCTCTTGTTTGCCAATTCGATGCAAAAAGCTCTGGCTTTGCAGGAACCCAAGGACGATCGTCGCTATCGCCACGGCATTGCAATTTTGGAAGCCAAGCGTTGGATGCGTCCTCTGGACCGCGGCGATGGACAGGATCACTTCGACCCGGATGCGCCCTCGTCCCAGATGCTGCGCTATTTGAGCCGCGTGGACGTGGCCTCGGACCGAGCCATCAAGTGGGGCATCCTGACCAACGGCAACGTATGGCGCCTGTATTGGCAGGATGCGCGTTCCCGTGCCGAGGAATTTTTTGAAGTTGATGTTGCTGCCGCAGCAGGAGTTCCTGGAACCCAGGTTGAACTTGATGGTGTTGATCAAGACCACATCCTCCGCATCTTCTTTTTGTTCTTCCGCCGCGAGGCGTTTTTGCCTCAGAGTTGGGACAGTGCCGGGCGCAGCTTCCATGCCTACGCCCTCAACGAAGCGCGGATCTACGAAGAAAAGGTGTCGCAAGACCTTGGCAAGCGGGTGTTTGAGGACATCTTCCCCAAGCTGGCCGACGCCCTGGCGCGCGGGGATCTCCATGCGCTGACGCAGCCGATCGGCTACGGCCAATTCAAGCGACTCCAGTACACCGGGGCGTATTTGGAGGAAGTGCGCGAATCGGCGCTGGTGCTGCTGTACCGCCTGTTGTTCCTGTTTTATGCGGAAGACCGGAACCTGCTGCCCGTGCGCGACGGCCGCTATGCCCCTTACAGCGTGCGCCGCCTGCGCGAGCGCGTGCGCGACGATATCGATGCCGGCAAGGTGTTTTCCACCAAACTCGACAACATCTGGCGCGACCTCAAGGGCGCGTTCCAACTGATTGACGAAGGGGACGACGCTGTCGGCATGCCGGCCTACAACGGCGGCCTGTTTGACCGCGCCCGCGCGCCGCTGCTCGAACGCACCCGCGTGCCAGATGCCGTCATGGCCCCCATCATTGATGCCCTGTCTCGCCGGACGGAGGAAGTCATCCGGGGCTGGATCAATTACCGCGACCTGTCCGTTTCCCACTTGGGCGGCATTTACGAGCGCCTGCTCGACTATAGCCTGGTGCATGAAGTCCAGGCGGCGGACAGCTACAAAGACAAACCCGAAATCAACCGCGTCACCGCGCAACCCGCCAGCTTCGCGCGCAAGGTCTCGGGCAGCTACTACACGCATGATGATCTTGTGCGGCTCATCCTGCGTGAATCCGTCGGCCTTTTGGCTCGGGAGCGCGTCCAAGCCTTTGAAAAACATGTGCAGGGCCTGGGAAAAAAGGCGTCCCTCAACCCGGTCGGTTGGGACGCCTTGGATGCCAAAGACCCCGCCAGCCAGATCCTCGAGCTGAAGGTTTGCGACCCCGCCATGGGCAGTGGGCACTTTTTGGTGTCCTTGGTGGACGACCTGGCGGACCGTGTGCTGGAGGCCATCGCCAGCGCCAAACAGCTTGTGGCCGAGCAGCCCTGGGCGGCGCATCTGGCCGAAACCGGCCGCCCGTGGCAAAGCCCTTTGCTCTCACGCATCGCGCACATCCGCAAGAGCATCAAGACCACCGCCGAAGAGCATGGCTGGGCGGTCACTGACGCGCAATTGGATGACCGCCACATCGTGCGGCGCATGATTTTGAAGAAAACCATCTTCGGCGTGGACAAGAACCCCATGGCCGTGGAGCTGGCCAAAACGGCGCTGTGGCTGCACACCTTCACGGTCGGGGCGCCTTTGAGCTTTTTGGACCACCATCTCAAGGTCGGAGACAGCCTTCACGGCGAGCAGCTTGGCACCGTGCAGAGCGGCTTGCAGGACTTGGGCGCATTGCTGTTGCGCAGCGAGTTTGACCGCCTGGCCCTGGCCGCCAAAAACATCGCCCAGGTGGCGGATTTGACCGATGCCGATATCGCCGAAGCGCAGCTTTCGAAGCAGCTTGCGGCCGAAGCCGCTGCCCAGGTGGCGCCGATCCACACGGTGTTGGATTTCTGGCGCGCGCTGCGTTGGCTGGTGCCGGGTTGGCCGGTGGACAAGGTGGGCAAGTTGCCACGGCTGCTCAAACTGCCGGCCGACTCCGCCAAGTTGCAAGCGGAGGTGAAGGCGGGCACGCACCCCGAATACCAGGCCTTGCTCACCCTGCTGGACCCCAGCCGCAACCTCGTCTCATTGCTAGGCGCTGGGCACCTCGACGAAGACAGCGACGCCGCCCGCGCGGCCAACGCGCTGATGGCCCGTGCCCGCGCGCTCGCCTCGCGCGAAACCTTCTTCCACTGGTGGACCAGCTTTCCCACGGTATTTGGCGCTGGTGGCCAGGGCGGGTTTGACGCCATCATTGGCAACCCGCCGTGGGACCGCATCAAACTGCAAGAGGTGGAATGGTTTGCCGAGCGCGACATGCACATTGCCGCCCAGCCCCGCGCCGCCGACCGCAAGCGCCTGATTGGCGAACTGCAAAAGAAAGGCACGCCGCTGTGGGCCAGCTATGTGGAGGCGACCGAGCGCGCCGAGGCCAACGCCCGCGTGCTGGGCAACGGCAAGCTGGGCAGTGGTGACTACCCGCTGCTGGGCGGTGGCGATGTCAACCTCTACAGCCTGTTTGTGGAGCGGTCGCAGGCGCTCACGGCACCACAGGGCTTGGTGGCCCTGCTGACCCCCAGCGGCATTGCGGCGGACAAGGGGGCAGCGGAATTTTTCAGCAGCATCAGCGGCACCGGGCGTTTGGGTGCGTTGTTCGATTTTGAAAACCGCAAGGTCTTCTTTCCAGACGTTCATGCCAGCTTCAAGTTTTGCACTTTGGTGTTTGGTGGCGCGCGCCGCACCTTTGACAAAACCCGCTGCGCTTTCTATCTGCACCAGTTGGCCGAGTTGGACGCACCCGAGCGTGTGCTGACGCTGACGGCGCAAGATTTTCAGCGCGTCAATCCGAACACGGGCGCCGCGCCCATCTTCCGCAGCCGACGCGATGCCGACATCACGCTC
>JBDKJB010000184.1:0-4745 GCA_039796835.1 Pseudomonadota bacterium
ATGATGGCCAGAGGTTTGTCAAACACACGTGACAGGATGTCCCCCGGGCGCATGCCACCACGTGCCAGGCACAGGATGGTGTCAAACTGCCAGCCCGACTTGTGCACCTGAATGGCGAGCTTTTCGATGAGGTTGTGGTACTCGTCGTAGCTCACATACAGGTGTTTGCCATCTTCCGTCAGCATCGCTGTCTCCTTGTCTTGTGTCAGGGCAAAAACGGGTGTTTCATCATGATGGTGTGGTCACGGTCGGGACTGGTGCTGATGATGTGGATTGGCACCCCGGTAGCGTGTTCAATGCGCTGCAGGTACAGGCGGGCAGCAACGGGCAATTTGGCGATGTCGGTGACGCCCACGGTGCTATCAGACCAGCCTTCGAGTGTTTCATAAACGGGTGTGCAGCGCTCGATTTCATCCGCTCCCATCGGCAGGATGTCGATCACTTCACCGTCCATTTCATAGCCAGTACAGATCTTCAGCTCCTTGAGCCCGTCCAGCACGTCCAACTTGGTGATGCACAGCCCAGTGAGGCCGTTGACTTGTGCGCTGCGTTTGAGCAAGGCTGCGTCGAACCAGCCGCAACGGCGCGAGCGCCCGGTGGTCACACCTTTTTCAGCGCCTACGGTGCTCATGTGGTAGCCGGGCGTGCCAGGTTTTTCCCAGTCGAGTTCGGTGGGGAACGGCCCGCCGCCCACGCGAGTGCAATAGGCTTTGGTGATGCCCAGGACGTAGTGCAATAGACCCGGGCCCACGCCCGCCCCCGCTGCGGCGTTGCCCGCCACGCAATTGCTGCTGGTCACATAGGGGTAGGTACCGTGGTCCACGTCGAGGAGCGTGCCCTGTGCACCCTCAAACAGCAGGTTGGCGCCATGGAGATGGGCTTCGTTGAGCTCACGCGACACGTCGGCCATCATGGGCCTGAGCAGGGCGGCGTGCTGCATGGCCTCATCGAACACGGGCTGAAACTGCACCTGCCCGTCCTTCAGGTAGGGCTTCATCGCGTCGGCAAACTCAAAGCCGCCGGATTGCAGGAAGGTGGCGAGCACATGGTTGTGCAGGTCAAGCAGGTCACGCAGCTTGACCGCAAAGCGCTCGGGGTGCTTGAGGTCCTGCACGCGCAGGGCGCGGCGGGCGATTTTGTCCTCATAGGCCGGGCCAATGCCGCGGCCGGTGGTGCCGATCTTGGCGCTGCCGCCCTTTTCACGGGCGGCCTCCCGGGCCACATCCAGCGCAGTGTGAAAAGGCAGGATGAGCGGGCAGGCTTCGGAGATGCGCAGCCGCGAGCGCACTTCGACCCCGGCACGCTCGAGTCCGGTGATTTCCTCCAGCAGCTTGGCTGCTGACAGGACCACGCCATTGCCGATGTAGCACTTGACGCCGGCGCGCATGATGCCGCTGGGGATGAGATGCAGCGCCGTCTTGACGCCGTTGATGACCAGTGTGTGCCCAGCGTTGTGCCCACCCTGAAAGCGGACCACGCCCTGCGCGCTTTCAGTGAGCCAGTCCACCAGCTTGCCTTTGCCCTCGTCGCCCCACTGGGTACCGACGACCACCACATTTCGGCCCCGCGCAGAATTGCTCCCTGCACTGCCTGTCACATTACCCACCATGCTGCTCATCCTGTTGCTTCAACGGTTTGTACCACCCATGTGCCAGCCACCTCGCGCAGCACACGGTCGCATTCGAATTCATCGACTTCTGTTTCATGCCCAGGCAGCACGCACACCACCGTCTGACCCTGCGAACGCAGCCGGGCGATGGCTTCACGCTGGGCCACTGAATCTACCCAAGGGGCGCGGATGGCCGCCCGCAAGGGACGCGGCGCGACGGCGGCAACCAGCGCCTTGAGGTCCAGACTGAAGCCCACGGCAGGCCGGTTGCGGCCAAACACTGCGCCGACCTCGTCGTAACGGCCGCCCCTGGCAAGCGCGTCACCGGCCTGAGGTGAATAGATGGCAAAGCGGGCTCCGCTGTAGTAGGCGTAACCGCGCAGGTCGGCCAGATCAAAGCTCACCGGGAGGCCACCCATGTGACTGGCCAGCCACTTGAGGTTGGCCAGGGCTTGGCGTACGTCGGGCGTGGTGGGCAGAGCCCGTTCGGCCTCTTGCAATACCTTGGCGTCGCCATACAGGTGAACCAGGGCCAGCAGCGCCTGCCGGGTGGCATCGGGGTAGCCGGCGGTGAGCTGACGCAGCTCGCTCCCGTCCTTTGCTGCAATGGCAGCATGGAGGCGCGACGCTTCCTGGCCCTGTGGTTTGACGTCGGCCAGGATGGCACGCAGGATGCGCACGTCCGCCAGATCGACGCTGAAATCGTCGATCGGTGCCGCTTTGAGGCAGTCAATGGCCAGTTGCAGCACCTCGAGGTCTGCTTCGGGGCCGCTGTGACCAAAAAGCTCTGCACCAAACTGAAGCGGCTCGCGCGAGGCCTGCGGTGCGCTGGGGCGCGTATGCAACACCGGCCCGCAGTAGCACAGGCGGGCCACGCCCTGGCGGTTAAGCAGATGAGCATCGATCCGGGCAGCTTGCGGTGTGGTGTCGGAACGCAGGCCCAGGCTGCGCCCCGACAGTTGGTCCACCAATTGAAAGGTGTGCAGGCCCAGTGCCTCGCCCGTACCAGTCAGGAGCGATTCAAGGTGCTCCAGCAAGGGGGGAATGACGAGTTCAAAGCCGTAGCCTCGAGCGGTGTCGAGCAGTTGGCGTCGAAGCTCTTCGATGTGGCGCGCCTCGGAGGGCAAAACATCGGCAATGTGATCCGGCAGGACCCAGGCGGACATGGAATTCAGGCGCTGTTAAAAGAGGGATTCTACCGGGCAAAGAACCGCGCCCCCAGGTCTTAACTCGGCGGATTCAGGGCATGAGAAGCAACACAATGCCCAGCCCGACACCGATCGAGATCAGACCGAAATAGCGCAATTGGCCGTCCTGAAGCTGCTGGATCTGCTGCACCACCTGCCGCCACTTGGCAGGCGCAGCAAACGGCATCAGGCCTTCGATGATCAGTGCGATGCCCAGGCCCAGGCCGAGCACGCTCCAAAAGCTCAGACTCACCACCGGGGATTACTTTTTGGCAGCAGTCGCGTTGCCACCACCGTTGCGAAAGTTCTTGAAGAACTCATTGGTGGCCGGGTCGATCACCAGCACGTCACCCTTGCGATTCAGGCTGCCGCGGTAGGCGTCGAGGCTGCGGTAGAACTGGGCGAACTGCGGGTCACGACTGAAGGCTTCGGCATAGGTGGAAGCCGCCTGAGCGTCGCCGGCACCTTTGGTTTTCTGCGCATCGCGGTAGGCGTTGGCAATGGTGATCTCGCGCTGGCGATCAGCATCCGCGCGAATCTTTTCGCCCTCAGCCGCGCCAGTGGACCGCAGCTCGTTGGCCACGCGACGCCGCTCGGCCTCCATCCGGCGGTAGACCGATTCAGTGATGGCCTCAACATAGTCGGCGCGGGTGATGCGCACGTCCACCACGTCGATGCCCCAGGGCTTTTCGCCGCGCACCTTTTCCAGGACTTCTTTCATCACCATGTCGCTCACGTCCTGCCGCTTGGTGGACAGCATTTCCTTGACGGTGTGCTTGTTCACCTCTTCCTGGAAGGCATTGCGCACCACACGGCTCAACTGGTTGGCCCCCGCTGCCTCATCGAGGCCCACGTTGCGGATGAAGGCCGTGGGGTCACTGATGCGCCAGCGCACGTACCAGTCGATCACCATGCGCTGCTTCTCGGCAGTCAACATGGGTTCGGTGTCATTGGTTTCGAGGGTCAACAGCCGCTTGTCGATGTAATTGACGTTCTGGAAGGGCGGGGGCAGCTTGAAGTTGAGCCCCGGTTCCTTGACCACGTCCTTGATCTCGCCAAATGAATAGACGACACCAAAGTAGCGCTGGTCAACAACAAACACCATGGAGCTGGCCAGCACGAGGGCCAGAAGGACGGAGGAAATGGCAAATCCGATGCGGTTCATGATCAGGTCCTCAGCGGGTGTCGCGCTCGCGGGAACGCGATGTGTCACGTGATCGGGCGTCCGGCAGCACACTGCCGGCAGGGGCCGAGCTGGGGGCTGGGGGCGCTGCGGCGGATGGCGCGACAGCAGCACCCGGATCTCCGCCCTGGAGCAGCTTGTCGAGCGGCAAGTACATCAGGCCCTGACGCGAGTCCACGAGCACCTTGGTCACGTTGGCATAAATTTGCTGCATGGTTTCTAGGTACATCCTGTCCCGTGTGACTTGTGGAGCCTTCTGATATTCACCCAGCACCGATTTGAAACGTTGCGCATCGCCCTCTGCCTGGGCCACGATGCGGCTTTTGTAGCCGTCAGCCTCCTCCTTCAGGCGCGAGGCCGTTCCCACGGCACGGGGAACCACGTCGTTGGCGTAGGCCTGGGCTTCGTTCTTCGCGCGTTCACGCTCCTGGCCGGCTTTGAGCACGTCGTCAAATGCGGCCTGAACCTGTTCAGGTGGCCGCACGCCGCCTTGCTGAAGGTTGATGCCGACCACCTCGATACCCACCTTGTAGCGATCCAGGATCTGCTGCATCAGCACCCGCACGCGCGGGGCGATCTGGTCACGCTCTTCGGACAGGGCGGAGTCCATCTTCATCTTGCCCACCACTTCGCGCACAGCGGTCTCTGCAGCCTGCACCACGGCGTCGGCACCGTTCTTGCTCTCGAACAGGAAGGCTCGGGCGTCGTTGAGACGGTATTGCACGGCAAATTTGATTTCGACAATGTTCTCGTCTTCGGTCAGCAT
>JBDKJB010000185.1:0-4739 GCA_039796835.1 Pseudomonadota bacterium
CAGCCCAGGGCTCGAAGGTGATGGCCAGCGGCAACGCAAAGATGTTGCCTTCGCGGATCTCGGGCATGGGTTTGATCGACGTGATGCCCATCACGTACAGCGGCAACAGGAAAAACACCCCCGCCAACACGAGAAACACATAGACCGCGATGCGTGACGGGCTGAAATGCTTGTGGGGTCGTGCAGGGTGCGCCATGACCTTCACCCCCCCGCCGCGTCTTGGGCGCGTGCGCGGGCATAGAGCATCGGTGCCACCACGATCACCACCGTCACCAGCATGGTGGTGGAGGCGGCCGAGGCCAAGCCGATGTTCTGGCGCTCAAACAGGTTGTCCATGATGAATTTGGAGGGCACGTCGGTGGCGTCGCCCGGTCCGCCATTGGTCATGGCCACCACAGCATCGAAGACCTTCACAACCGACACCGACAGCAGGACCAGGCAAGTGCCCAGCGCCGGCCCAAGCTGCGGCAGCACGATGCTGACGTAATAGCGCCAGCGCGGCACGCCTTCGATGCGGGCTGCTTTCCACAGGTCATCGTCAACCCCGCGCAGGCCCGCCAGCAGAATGGCCATGACCAAACCTGCGGAGTGCCACAGCACCGCAATGACGACGCAATAAATGGCCATGTCCTGGGTGGCGATCCAGTCGAAACGCGCGTCCGTCCAGCCCCAGCTGCGCAGCGAGCGCTGGATACCCAGCGTGGGGCTGAACATCCACTGCCAGATCACGCCACAGGCCACGAAGGAAATGGCAAAGGAATACAGATAAATCGAGCGGAACACGCCCTCGAAGCGGATCTTCTGGTCGATGAACACCGCCAGCAAGAAGCCGAACACCAGGGCGCCCACAACGAAGAACAACCCGAACAGGCCGACGTTTGTCAGTGCCGTCATCCAGCGGTCGCTATGGAACAGAGCTGAATACTGGTCCAGACCCACCCAATCCTGCCTGGGCAGCATCTTGGAGCTGCTCAGGGAGATGCGGAAGGTCCAAAGGATCGAAAACACATAGGCAACCAGCACCGTGATGCCCATGGGCAGTAGCGCCGAATGCGCAGCCCACGCGGGCCGCGGCCCTTTGGAGAATGGTTTCATCCTGAACTCTGCCTGACCAACCCCGCCCGGCGCCGAGGCCGACGCAGGAGGGGTTGTTGAAAGCCTACTTATTTCTTGCCGAGCACAGCCACCAGACGGGACTGTGCCTCGTCCACTTTCATGTCGGTGTTCCAGTATTTGGTGATGACATCCAGCACGGCGCCGTTCACGTCCGGGGCAATCAGCATGGCGGCGTCAGGTGTCTGACGGGCCGGGTCCTTGAGCGCCGCCACGCCAGCCTGAGCGCAGATGTCCATGGCCTTGGCATCCACGTCGGGACGGATCGGGATGGAGCCCTTTTTGCTGTTGAACGCAACCTGGGCTGTCGGTGAAGTGATGACCGTCGCCAGCATTTGTTGAGCCTTCACTGCTTCAGCATTGCCGGTCTTGGGGAACACAAACACGTCGCCGCTCACCATGTAGCCAGCCTGCGGGCCCCACCCCGAGAAGCAACCATACTCCTTGCCGGCGGTCTTGTTGGCGGCGATGAACTCGCCCTTGGCCCAGTCACCCACCGTCTGGAAGCCGGCACGGTCGGTGACCAGCAACGCCGTGGTGTCGTTCCAGGAGCGTCCAGCCATGCCGGCGTCGGTATAGCCACGCAGCTTTTTGTACTTCTCGAGCACTGCCTTGAGTTCTGGAGAGCGCAGGGCATTGGCGTCACCGCCATAGACCTTCAGGAACAGGTCGCGCCCGCCCATGTGCAGCAGCACGGCATTGAAGGTGAGGCGTTCGTAGGGCGCTGAGCCAGACTGGGCAAACGCGGTCTGTCCGGACGCCTTGATCTTGTCGAGGGCTGCCCAAAATTCAGCTTCATTCTTGGGCTCTGCTGCCACGCCAGCCTTGGCCAGCACGGCCTTGGAATACCAGAACCAGGTGGCGCTGTGGATGTTGACCGGGGCCGCGTAGTACTTGCCTTTGATCTTGATGACGTTCTTGATCGGATTGGGCAGCCAGGTCTCCCAGCCTTCCTTGGCGGCCACGGCGTCCAGGTCGGACAGCAGGCCGGCTTCGACGAGTTCATGGTACTGCTTGGAGGTGTTGAACTGCGCTGCGGTGGGCGGGTTGCCACCAGCAATGCGGTTCAGGGCCGCTGCACGGGCGGCCTCGCCACCGGCGATGGCGTTGTCCACCCACTGGCCACCGGCCTTGTTGTAGGCGTCGGCGAACTGCTTGATGGCGGCGGACTCTCCACCCGATGTCCACCAGTGGATCACTTCGGCTTTTTGCGCCAACGCGGGAAATGACAGACCCAGACCCACCAGCAAGGCCCCCAGCAAGGGAATAGAACGGAATTTCATGCTTGTCTCCAGAAGAAAAACGACTCAAGACCACCTGCATGCACCCCTTGCGACGAGTCTGCGCCAAAGGTATGATGACAGAATTGGAACCGTTTCCAATTGATTTCACTTTAGCACCGGCCACCCTTTTGTTTTCGGGGGTTAACCCGCAACATGACCTCGCTCCCCACCCCGTCGACCGCCCACCTGCCCGATTCCCGCGTCGGCATCGGCATCATCGGTTGCGGCACCATCAGCGACGCCTATCTCAAGGCCGCCTCCGGCTTTGGCAATCTGCAGATTTTTGGACTGGCCGACCAGCGGCCCGAGGCGGCGCAGGCAGTGGCGGCCCGCCATGGGCTGCAGCCCACCTCGGTGACCGATCTGCTGCGCGACGACCGCATCGAAATCGTCGTCAACCTCACGATTCCAGCCGCCCACGCCGAGGTGGATCGGCAGATCCTCCTGGCCGGCAAGCACGCCTATGCTGAAAAGCCGCTGGCACTCAGCGCGGCCCAGGCCGAACCTTTGCTGGAACTGGCGGACAAAAAGGGCCTGCGCATCGGCAGCGCCCCGGACACCTTCCTGGGCGGCGGTCACCAGGGCTGTCGCGCATTGATTGACGCCGGCACTCTGGGCGACGTGGTGGCAGGCACCGCCTTTTTCATGTGCCCGGGCCATGAGCGCTGGCACCCGGCCCCTGCCTTCTACTACCAGGCGGGGGGTGGCCCGATGCTGGACATGGGGCCTTACTACGTGACCGCCCTGGTCAACCTGCTGGGCCCGGTGCAGCGCGTGTCAGCCATCGCGTCACGCAAGCGCACACAACGGCCCATCACCAGTCAGCCACTGGCTGGGCAGATCATGGATGTCGAGGTCGACACCCATGTGGCTGGCACCCTCGAATTTACCTGCGGCGCCGTGGTGTCGATGGCCATGAGCTTCGATGTGCCGAAGCACGGCAACAAGCCCATCGAATTGCATGGCGTCCAAGGTAGCATGCAAGTGCCTGACCCGAACCGCTTTGGGGGCCCGATCATGGTGGCGGCGGCCGGACAGGACTGGCAGGAACGCCCCGTGACGCATCCCTTTGCAGACGGCAATTTCCGCAGCCTGGGCGTGGCCGACATGGCGCATGCCATTCGCGCTGGCCTGCCGCACCGCGCCAGCGGCGAGTTGGCCTTCCATGCGCTGGAGGTGATGGAGGCTTTTGGCACTTCATCACAAACCGGGCGACACGTTTCGATCCGCAGCCGGGTCGACCGCCCCGCTCCCTTACCTCCGACTGATCACCTTTTTCAGACCAGGACCCAAGCATGACCTCCAAAAAAGCCTTGATCGTCTGGGGCGGATGGCACGGCCATGAACCCGAGCAGTGCGCCACCATCGTCGCAGGCATGCTCGAGCGCCATCACTACGACGTGCGTGTCGAAACCAGCACCCAGGTGTTTGCCGATCCCCAGCTCACCGATCTGGATTTGATCGTGCCGATCCACACCATGTCGAAAATCGAGAAGGAAGAAGCCAAAAACCTCTCCGCAGCAATCCAGGCCGGGGTGGGCATGGCAGGCTTCCACGGTGGCATGTGCGACGCCTTCCGCGATTCGGTGGACTACCAGTTCATCACTGGCGGCCAGTGGGTGGCGCACCCAGGCGGAGTGATCGACTTCCGCGTCAACATCACCCGGCCGGATGACCCGATCACCCAGGGCCTCACCGACTTTGACCACCGCTCCGAGCAGTACTACATGCACGTGGACCCGGCCAACGAGGTGCTGGCCACAACCACCTTCAGCGGTGAACACGCTCCCTGGGTCAAGGGTGTGGTCATGCCCGTCACCTGGAAACGCAAGCATGGCGCAGGCAAGGTGTTTTATTGTTCCCTGGGCCACGTGTCGGCCGAATTCCAAGTGCCCCAGTTTGCCACCATGGTCGAGCGGGGCATGCTCTGGGCCACCCGTTGATTGCACGCATTCAAGGAGACCCCATGGCCGTTGAAGCCAGCACTGTTCAAGACACTCTGGGCACCCGCCGGCTGCGACTGGGTATGGTGGGGGGCGGAGAAGGCGCCTTTATCGGCGCCGTACACCGCATGGCTGCCCGGCTGGACGACCAATACGAGTTGGTGGCCGGTGCACTCAGCGCCACCCCCGAACGCGCACTGCGCTCCGGTCAGGCGCTGGGCCTGCCCGCAGACCGCATCTACGTCAGCTACCCGAAGATGGCACAGGCAGAGCGTCGGCGCGCCGACCCCATCGACGCTGTGGCCATCGTCACGCCCAACCACCTGCATGCCGCCGTTGCCACCGAGTTCCTGAACCACGGCTTTCACGTCATCTGCGACAAACCCCTGAGCCTGAATCT